>JAHCMJ010000394.1 GCA_019192485.1 Cyclobacteriaceae bacterium HetDA_MAG_MS6
AGGTCACTTTCAACAAGACTTCTCAGTTGGCCCAGAAGTGGCTCAAACTCTTCCACAGCTATAGCATAGCTATCTTGGTGTGTCTTGGTCGGTCCTGAGGTAGCGTAAAAAGCTTCATATACCAAGTTTCCAATTCTGGACGACACCGAAGGTGGTACGCCCATATCCAAACGCGTGGCAACGGCATCGCCATTGAGTTTCTTTCTAATTTCGTTGACACCTGTGCGGATTTTCTGATAGTCTGCGGTTAATTCTTCTTGACTTGCCCTAGCCTTCAGAATAGCTTCCTTCAGATGTTTCAATTGGTTATTGATCTCTGTGATCGTTTGCCGTGCTCCCTGGACACCTCTGGCTAAATCCAGCACCTTATCCTGGAATGATACCAGAGCCACCCTATTAGCTGCAGGCATCGTAGCATTGTTCAGCGTTTTCACTTCGAAAGAAACAGGCCCCGCAATACTTGTCAGTACCCCATCAATGCTTTTAGCCAAAGTTACATTGTACTTTCCAGGCAGAACCAATGTCCCTTGATCTCTTGACCCAAACGGATTATAAAAAGCAGGCGGGGTAAAATCAATAGGTTGCTTGGATGGATACCTTAAATCCCATTTGATCCTGTTGATCCCTTTGGCAGGCTTGGTCTTTAGTTTTCTAACCACTTCTCCTGCTTCATTGATAACCGTAAACAGCAGATAAGGGTCCTCTTCCTTTTGCTCAGCACTGAGCGCTTCATAAGAGGGATAGCTATTCGATCTACCAGATTCTTTAGCCTTTTTTTCCTCATCCCGTCTCAACTCCTCGCGTTTTTTGACCTCATCTTTGAGATAATAGGTAAAAATTGCCTCCGAACCCAGGTTATCGCCAATATAGAAATCATCTCCCTGAAAAGACTTTCCTGGCAAACCAAGTTGGTACTTGTATTCAAATGCGTAAGCATCACGAACAGCAAATATTTCAGCTTCCTTCTGCAGCGTAGTTGCAGCAAGATCTCTCAACACATCGTAGTCATCGAGCACGAAGAAGCCCCTGCCAAAAGTGCCCAACACCAAGTCATTTTCTCGACGTTGAATAGCAATATCTCTAACAGCAATCGTCGGTACTCCGGCCTTCAACTGCTGCCAATTTGCACCTCGGTCATTGGAAAAGAATACACCAAACTCAGTCCCCACAAAAAGTAGGTCGGGGTTTTCATGGTCCTCAGCAATGGCATAACTAGATCCTCTTGCAGGTAGGTTGCCAGTGATGGAGGTCCAGGTTTTTCCTTTGTCCACACTTCGATATACATAAGGCTTGAAGTCACAGTATTTGTGATGATTGAAGCAAGCATAAACTACTGATTCGTCGTGAAGAGATGGCAAGACCATATTCACATAGGTCCTGCTGGGTACTCCTGGGAAAGTGCTGACCTTGGTCCATGAATCGCCTCCGTTATCAGTAACTTGGATCAGTCCATCATCTGTGCCAACATATAGGAGATCCTGATTCAGAGGTGATTCGTCCATAGCGACAATCGTACCATACGGACTGGTCGAAAGGTTCTTTGCTACCGCGTCCACACCCCATATCCTGTCCATCACAGTGAGCTTGTTCCGGTCAATTTGTTGGGTAAGGTCTTCACTGATCACCTCCCAACTGTTGCCGTAGTCATTGCTTCTAAAAACTTTGTTGGCGGCAAAGTATAATCGTCCATCCTGATGCTCACTAACCACCAGTGGTGCATCCCAATTGAAGCGATAAGCATCCTCTCCCTTTCGCTCCTGAGGTTTGATCCCTAGTTCCTCTCCACTTTTCTTGTCATATCGAACAAGATAGCCATATTGCGACTGAGCATAAATAATATCGGGGTTCTTAGGGTCGATCTGTGTTTCGAACCCATCTCCACCATGTGTAATAAACCAGTCAAAATTGGTAATCCCATTACCACTATTAGTCCTGGAAGGGCCTCCGAGGCTGAAGTTATCTTGCGTGCCTCCGTAGATGTTATAGAAAGGCTCAGCGTTGTCCACCTCTATTTTGTAAAACTGCGTGATCGGCAAGTTGGCTTTGAACGACCATGTCGCTGCAGCATCCCAGGTCTCATAGATACCACCATCACACCCTACCAAAAAATGATCTGTATCCTGTGGATCAATCCACATGCAGTGGTTATCAATATGTTTAAAATCTTCACCAACAATTTTGAAAGTCTTTCCCCCGTCTGTGGACACTCTCATCCAATTATTCATCGCATAAAGCTTATCTGCATCCGTTGGATCTGGGATAATCTCCTGATAGTAGTTACCACTCGTCACGAACTTTCCTCTTTTCTCCCATGATGCTCCTCTATTGGTAGAGCGAAAAACACCTCCTTTGCCTTGAGCAGCTTCTACTATAGCATAGATCTGCTCTGGGTCAGCTGGAGAAATGGCCAACCCGATTCTTCCCAGGTCCACTTTGGGTAATCCTGTATTGATCTTTTGCCAGGTTTGACCGCCATCTACGCTTTTGTGTATTCCTGAAGAGGGGCCTCCTCCCAGATAAGTAAATACGTGTCTTCGCCTTTGAAAAGCAGAGGCATACAATACATCAGGATTTCTGGGGTCCATGACGACTTCGTTAATTCCCGTATGACTGTCGATAGTCAATATAGGATTCCAAGTCTTACCTCCGTCCATTGTCTTGTAGAGACCACGATCTCCTCCAGCACTCCATAACGGACCGATTGCCGCTACATATACAATATCGGAATTGTCAGGGTGCACAATGATACTACCAATATGCTCGGACATTTTAAGGCCCATATGTTTCCAAGTAGCTCCGCCATCTGTTGATTTATAAACACCATCACCGTAAGCAACACTGCGCTGATTGTTGTTTTCACCGGAGCCCACCCAGATTACATTAGGGTTGTTAGGATCCATGGTGATGCACCCTATCGAATAACTTCCTTGCGTATCAAAAATGGACTTGAAAGTAGTACCAGCATTGGTGGTCTTCCAGACACCGCCCGATGAGGTAGCCACATAGTATTCCTTCGGGTTGGAGGGATTCACGGCAAAATCTGATATTCTACCCGAGGTTAGCGCCGGGCCAACATTCCTGAACTTCAGTCCGGTTAGGGAGGTTTTGGAAAGCATTGTTTCCTGAGACTTTGAAGTGGATTTTTTATTGCGCTGTGCAAAAAGTGACACTGATAAGAATAGTATCACCAGAAGTGGGATGTAGTTTCTCATATGGGTTAATTTTCTAAATAGTCCATTGTAAGATAGCCTAATGCAAAAGGGTACCTGTTAATGATTTTTATTTTGTACGCTTGCTTAGTGATGAGTGGTCAAAAACCCATGGAAGCGACTGTGACTTGCTAAGTCATTTTCGACAGGAGTTCGTAGGTGCCAAGCAAATCGCTGGCTTGAGTCCTGTTAGGTGCATTTCGTCCTTCGCAAAGTTGAATGAAGGTCTTTAGCTCCTCATGATAGCCTTGTACTACCAGGCTATTGTTAGCAGCTATGGGTATATGCTCATTATTCCGATAATCTATTACCTGTTTA
>JAHCMJ010000395.1 GCA_019192485.1 Cyclobacteriaceae bacterium HetDA_MAG_MS6
GTGAGTCTTTCTTGGTTGCGTCCATGCACCCCAAAGCACATAACTATAGGATTGCCAGGGTAAGTTGGCCTTAGCCTGCTTATAAATCTTGATAAACAACCAGGGTACCCTGTTCTGTAGACGATTTACTTCCAAAGGTTTTCTGATAAGTGTTGGAAGTAATGGCCAAAGAATAAGGCGTATATTCATCTGATCGAAAAAAAAGTCCGCGTAAGAGTTTTAAAAGTAAAAATATATCTTTAAAATTGAAATGTGTACGTGCACATTATAAAATTGTTCGAACACATTATATAATCTAAAACATCTCTATCAGGGAGTAAAACGTGGCCTTACCGTCCTTTATTTACACACCATGAAAATAGCCCTTACCGATATTACTATCATATTAGGTTATCTGGGCCTATCGGTTGCCATTGGTTTTTACATTTCAAAAAAAGCTTCGCAAAACCTCCAGTCCTATTTTTTGGGCGGAAATAAAATTCCTTGGTACCTACTGGGGGTCTCCAATGCCTCCGGGATGTTTGACATTTCTGGTGTCATGTGGACCGTTGCCATATGTTTCGTGTATGGATTAAAAAGTGCCTGGATCCCCTGGCTTTGGCCAGTATGGAATCAAGTTTTCGTTATGATTTTCTTAGCTATTTGGCTAAGACGATCAGGTGCCATGACAGGAGCGGAATGGCTTTCTACGCGTTTTGGGAAAAATCGAGGAAAGGAGCTCTCACATATTGTAGTCGTGACCTTTGCTGTCATCAGCGTTATTGGATTTATAGCTTACGGTTTCAAAGGAGTGGGCAAATTCGCAACCACTTTCTTCTCTTATGACCTATCATTTTCACTCCTTGGTGCATCTATATCTTCTGCCGATGCCTATGCACTGATCATAATTGGCATCACAACTGTTTATGTGGTGAAGGGTGGTATGTACAGTGTTGTAGGTACGGAATTGCTACAGTTTGTCCTCATGACGTTTGCATGTTTTGCGATTGGGTATGTGGTGTTAACAGAGGTATCAGCTGAGCAGGTTAACCAGTCTATACCCAATGGGTGGAAAGATCTTTGGTTTGGATGGAATCTGGATCTGGATTGGTCAGGTATACTGCCCGCTGTCAATAACTATATCGCCAACGACGATTTCAACATATTTGGACTGGTGGTCATGCTCATGGTATTCAAGGGCATCCTTGCTTCCTTGGCTGGCCCTGTCCCCAGCTATGATATGCAGCGCATACTCGCCACCAAATCTCCGAAGGAGGCAGCGCAGATGAGCGGCTTTACCATCATTGTACTTTACATGCCGCGTTACCTGATGATTGCCGGTTTGACAGTGCTCGGACTTGTCTATTTCAAACCACAATTGTTGGAAATGGGGGACAATATCGACTTCGAGATGTTATTGCCTTATGTTATCAGCAACTTCATCCCTACTGGCGTTTTAGGGCTTATACTGGCTGGTTTGATTGCAGCGTTTATGTCCACTTTTGCTGCATTTGTGAATTCCGCTCCAGCGTACCTGGTCAACGATATCTATAAAAACTACATCAACCCTGATGCTCCTGCCAAGAAATATATCTGGATGAGCTATGCCTCCTCAATAGCCATTGTGGTGGTTGGTGTTTTTGTTGGGTTTTTTATTGAGTCCATCGACTCGGTAACAAAGTGGATCGTAGCATCGCTATATGGGGGCTACACCGCAGCCAATGTGCTGAAATGGATCTGGTGGAGATTCAACGGCTACGGGTATTTCTGGGGAATGCTAGCAGGTCTATTGGCATCGATGATTGTTCCGAAGCTGTTTGTTGGCGTGTTTGATCTATACCTGTATCCTTTGATATTATTGGTCTCTCTTGCAGGCTGTCTTGCGGGCACCTTGCTAACTAAACCAGAGGACGATGATACTTTGGAAAACTTCTACAGGAAAGTAAGGCCCTGGGGTTTTTGGAAACCGGTACATCAAAAAGTTTTAGCCAAGGATCCATCTTTCAGAGGAAATGATCAATTCGGAAGGGATTTCTTCAATGTCATTGTCGGCATAGCCTGGCAAATGAGTATGGTGGTGATTCCTATCTATTTGGTCATAAGAGAATACTTTCCTCTGACCATGAGCCTATTGGTACTCGCAGTTTGCAGTATCCTATTGAAAATATTTTGGTGGAATAAACTATCTGATCAGTAAAAAAGAGATATGGCCGAATCGCACAAAGCCATCCAAGTCACGGGAACATTCCTAGACGAAATAAGCCATGACATTCCTCATCAAAACTGGGGTGAGAAAGAATGGGACAAGGATTTTGAAGCCATGAAATCTGTCGGCATTGATACTGTAATCATGATAAGGTGTGGTTATCAGAAGTGGCTGACCTACGACTCCAAGGTTCTCATTCAACAAGAAAAGTGTTTTTCGCCTCCGATAGACTATGTGGCTCTTTTCCTACGACTGAGTGAAAAGCATGGTATGAACTTCTATTTTGGGTTATATGATTCGGGAAAGTACTGGGTAAGTGGGAAGTACAAACGTGAAGCAGACCTTAACAGAGCTATCGCGGATGAAGTCTGGCAAAAGTATGGACCATCTCCTGCTTTCAAGGGCTGGTATATCTCTCATGAAATCAATCATTTGATCCCCGGGGTGGTTGACACTTATGTCAAAGTCGGACAGCACTGCAAAACCATTTCAGACTTACCGGTATTGATTTCTCCATACATCGATGGCACAAAGGCCGTCCCGGCTAGCGCCTCATCACTGGTCAAAGAAAATGGTGCACCAATAACTCAATATGAATCAGAATGGAACGAGGTCTTCGATGGCATCAAAGATGCTGTTGACATTGTCGCTTTTCAAGATGGTCATGTTGATTTTGAGGTGGTAGAAGACTATCTACATGTCAATAAACAGCTAGCCGAAAAGTATGATATACAATGCTGGAGCAACTGCGAATCTTTCGACAGGGATATGCCTATCAAGTTTTTACCCATCAAGTGGGAAAAGATGTTAATGAAATTGCAAGCTGCTCAAAAAGTTGGAGTAGAAAAGGTGATCACCTTTGAGTTTTCACATTTCATGAGCCCAAACTCAAGTTATATCCAGGCTCATCACCTCTTCAATCGGTACAAAGAATACTTTGGAATGGATGAAGACGAATTGACGCAGTTATTGCAAAAGGAAAATCAAGGCCAGTTGTGAATCTGGAGAAATTACAGTCTTATCAAAAACAGTATACACATTCCTTATTGGATGATGTGATCCCTTTTTGGGACAAATTCAGTATTGATCAAAAGCGAGGAGGGTATTTTACCTGTCTAGATAACGACGGCAAAATCTATGATTCTGATAAATTCGTCTGGCTACAAGCACGACAAGTATGGACATATGCTATGCTCCATAACCGGCTGGATAGTAGTCCGCAATGGCTACAGACTGCCAAGATAGGAGCGGAATTCTTGGATGCATACGCCTTTGACAGTTCAGGCAATTGCTTCTTTTCTCTAGACCGCAATGGAAATCCGCTTGTACAGCCATA
>JAHCMJ010000396.1 GCA_019192485.1 Cyclobacteriaceae bacterium HetDA_MAG_MS6
CAGAAGCATCTTGCTCAGGAAATAGCTGCACTGGGTAAACCTGTCGTGGTTGTGCTCTTTAACGGTCGGCCAGTTGTTTTCCCTTGGATAGCTGACAACATGTCTACCATTCTAGAAGCCTGGATTCCGGGGACAGAAGCGGGAAACGCTCTTGCAGATGTATTGTTTGGGACGCACAATCCATCTGGTAAGTTGCCAATGACTTTTCCCAGGTCAATAGCTCAAGTACCGATTTCCTATATGGAGAAAAGCACCGGGAGACCCTACAAGCAAGGAAAGAATTATACCCGATATCTAGATGGACCTAACGAACCTGCGTACCCTTTCGGTTATGGTCTGAGTTATACCAGTTTTTCCTACGAATCGATCAGTTTGGATCAAAATAGCATCAATATGAAGGATACTTTAGCGGTAACCATACAGGTAGTTAATGAGGGTCCCTTCGATGGAGGTGAAGTAGTTCAACTGTACTATTCCGATCTAGTATCAAGAGTAACCCGACCTATGCGTCAACTGGTGAGGTTTCAAAAAGTATTCATACCTGCTGGAGCCAGCCAGGAGGTCATATTCCATTTGACAAGCGATGACCTTAGGTATTGGAATGATGAAATGAAATTTGAAGCGGATCCGGGAAAATTTGAGCTTTACGTGGGTGGTAACTCCGACGCTACAAAACGTACTCAGTTTGAGTTGTTATAGTCTGCCTCCTTTTTGAATCTTAGCTATATTATGAGTAGATATCTTCTAATAGTTTTTAGCTTCCTTTTAATAGAATTATCAGTAGCCCAGGAGCCCTTGATTACCAATATTAATGGGCGAGAAACTACTTCCCTCAACGGTGAGTGGAATTATATTCCTGATCTGTATCTGACAGGTAAAGTCAGGTGGGATGATGCTCGTATTGACTCTCTCGGTTTGCCGAGCTGGAGTTTCAGCGCGGATCACAAGCCTCAAAATAAATCAGAGCGAGTAGAGTACGACTTTGATCATTCTCCTTTGTTGACTGTGCCCGGAGATTGGAATCATCAGCGACCAGAACTACTATACTATGAGGGCTCCATATGGTATAAGCGCGATTTCGACCTAGACCGAAAGGCTGGTAAACGATATTTTATTCATTTTGGAGCAGTCAACTATCAAGCGGAAGTATATGTCAATAATTTTCTTGTAGGTAGACACGAAGGAGGCTTTACCCCTTTCAATTTTGAGATAACTGATGTATTGCAGGACGATGGCAACTATGTCGTAGTGCGAGTAGACAACGAAAGGCGAAAAGAGCGCGTGCCGGCACTGTCTACCGATTGGTGGAATTACGGTGGGATTACCAGGGATGTCAATATCATCGAAACAGCTTCCGCGTTTGTCAGAGACTATCAAATCCAGCTATCACCGAAAAATGATAAGATCATTGATTTACAAGTGGAAATCAATGGGTTGGTTCGGGGTCAGGAGCTAAAGGTGGTGATCCCAGAACTAAAGATTTCTAAGATAGTCCAACTGAATACGGATGGCAAAGGCCAGACAGTAATAGACGCCAAGAAGGTGAAGAAATGGTCTCCTGAAATTCCTAAATTGTATGACGTCGAATTGCGCCTAGGTGATCATATACTTACCGATCAAATCGGCTTTAGAACCATCACTACTGATGGCCCGCAACTGCTGCTAAACGGTAAACCTCTTTTTTTACGGGGCATCTGCATGCATGAAGAAAATCCCTTCAAAGTTGGTAGGATTACCACAGAAGAAGAGGCCAGCATGATGTTTGGGTGGGTGAAAGAACTTGAAGCCAATATGGTCCGTTTGGCCCATTATACCCATAGTGAAGCTACTGTTCGACTGGCGGACCGACTAGGTATATTACTATGGACGGAGGTGCCGGTCTATTGGTCCATTGATTGGGAAAATCAAGCCACAGAGGCAGCTGCTCAAAAGCAACTGACGGAGATGATCATGCGGGACAAAAACAGAGCGAGTATCATCATTTGGTCAATAGGAAACGAAACGCCACGTACAGATAGGAAGCTGCAGTTTATGTCCGGATTAGCAAAACACGTAAAGGCGCTAGACCCCACTCGACTTACCTCCGCAGCACTCTTTGGTGATGATGAGGATCGTGGTGAAAAGCGCGTGCATACTGTTAATGATCCTTTAGGAGAATTTCTGGATATTATCAGCTTCAACGAGTATGTTGGTTGGTATTGGGGTGGGATCAACAACCAAATCCAGAAATATGAGTTTGAGACAATCTACGACAAACCACTTTTTGTTTCGGAACTCGGTGCGGGAGCCCTCCATGGTTTTCATGGGGACAGTACCCTTATGTGGTCCGAAGAATTTCAACAAAGCTTTTATGAGAATCAAATCAAAATCCTGGAGCCTACCGACAAACTATGTGGACTTAGTCCTTGGATTTTGACAGATTTTAGGTCTCCTCGCAGACTACACCCCGTGTTTCAAAACAACTGGAATCGCAAAGGCCTGATTTCCGACAATGGCCAAAAGAAAAATTCATTTTTTGTATTAAGAGACTTCTATAAAAGAGTGAAGCAAGGCGAAAGCCCCCTCTCAAGGTAAAACCTCAAGGCTCGGGTATGCATGAGACTATTGGCTTTTATTACTCTTCACCATAACCAAACACATTTATGAAAAAAGTCTATTCCTTGCTTTTTGGTACAGTAGCTCTACTGAGTGTATCCTCTGGTCAGCAACTATTTGATCCGCAGATGGTCTCAGTGGAAGGAGATCTGGGGGATGTTGTTATGCGCCAATCCTGGAAGGAAACCGAACCTGGAGTATACGAATTAAAGATAAAACTGACATCTTCGAGGCCACTGGTCATGCCGCCAGTCAAAGTGAAGTGGATTATTCCTTCGATAGATATTTATTCCATCTGGAATAATAAGTTTGATATAGGACGGTCCAATTATAACTTGACCATGCACTCTCGGATCGGTGGACATTTGGCTTTGCTATCGTATATCAGCAAATCAGATCGTAATCGACTCACCTTCGGTATATCGGACAATGTCAATAACATTGAGATCAGCAATAAGCTAAGTGAGGAAGATGCTTCCTTTTATGTTTCTGTGGACTTTTTCACAGATAAGCCTGCACAGGTACTTCTTGAGGAGTACGAGGTCACTATCCGCTTTGATACAAGAGATATTCGATATGAACAGGCACTGGCGGGTATGCATAACTGGTGGCAGGATTTTTATCCATCGGCGAGGGTTCCTGATGCGGCTATGGTTCCTTATTACTCCACCTGGTACAACTTTCACCATAGTCTTACCGAAGAAGAGATCTTGAAAGAATGTCGACTGGCAAAGACCATGGGTATGGAGGGAATCATCATTGATGCCGGTTGGATGACACTAGATGATGAAGTCACTTTTGATAATGTAGGTGATTATGAGCCTCTGCGACTAAAAAAAATGGGTGCACTTGTGGACAGTCTGCATGCCATCGATATGAAAGTCATGCTTTG
>JAHCMJ010000397.1 GCA_019192485.1 Cyclobacteriaceae bacterium HetDA_MAG_MS6
GTAATCTCCCCAGCAACTGTTCCCTCAAATTGATGCTGCTCCCCAGACTCGTCTATGTAGGTGATGACTGTGCGAAACCGCGCTTTGCGGCTAGTCTTGTCCTGGAGGTTTTCCAGTAACAAGTTCATATTATCGTTGTCATTGCGTTGTTCTCCAGCGAACCTAGCGGATTTTACACCGGGCCGATTTCCTAAAGACGCTACTTCTAATCCTGAGTCGTCTGAAAAGCAAGCTACACCATATCCGCGATGGATTGCTTGGGCTTTCAGTGCAGAATTTTCTTCAAGTGTATTTCCTGTTTCGGCGATTTCCTCGTGATGGCCCAAGTCATCAAGTCCCATGACTTTGTAGTTGGATGGGATGATCTGTTGGATCTCTTTGAGTTTGTTGGGATTATGAGTAGCAAAATATAGCTGCATATGGGTTGTGGCTATACATGATAAGGGTCAACCTGACTACTTTCTGACTTTTACCGGTGATATCTCGTACACTAGCACCGACGTGAGTGGAACGGGTGCCGTCCGAAAGTCATTGAATCCCAGGTCAGACGGGATCATTAAAATCCCGCTCCCACCAACTTGCAAGCTATCTAGTAATTTCGTAACTCCCTCAGTAAAACCCAACTCTACCCGATATGCCACATCCAATGCCCAACCACTTTGTGAGTGGGTAAAAACCAGACGTGGATTGGGAGCGGTGAGGTTGTCTGTGGTATCCACCACTGCCTGAACGGTAGAACGGAAAACCTCGCCATTAGTCAAGGTACCGGTAAAGTCCAAGGTGACAATATCACCATACTCGATCGCCTCTCCAGAGCCTGTTTCCCGGATCACGTATCTGACACCACTTGAGGTGGTATCAACATCAGTGAATCCCTTTTCTGCTATATAGCTTTCTATCAAGGCAATATCTTCAGTTCGTTGTTCGTCTTGTGATGCGGTTTCCAGTACGTCATCAGAGCCACAGCCTACTGCAAATCCCAATGATATGAAAGAAACTAAAACTCCAACCTTCCCACTCAACTTCATTTTTCTAATTAATTCCTAATAGTTCTACTTCAAAAACTAAAATAGCAAAAGGAGGAATAACCGGCCCTGATCCCCTACTACCATACCCCAGAGAACTAGGAATGTAAAGTGTTGCTTTGTCTCCAACACCTAGTAAGGCAATACCTTCATCCCAGCCTTTGATTACTCTACCTTGACCCAGAGGAAACGTAAATGGTTGACCTCTATCGACGGAGGAGTCAAATTTCGTTCCGTCCAGAAGCGTCCCAGTATAGTGTACTTTTACCTCATCACCGGATTGCGGACGATCGCCTCCACCTGCAGAGGTTACAACGTATCGGAGGCCTGATTCCGTCTTTGTAGCCGAAATATTATTGGTAGACAGATATGTATCGATTTCAGCTAATTGCTCTTCTTGTACCGCAGCCGTTTTCTTTTCCTCAGCTTCTATTTGATAGGCTTGGTAATCTTCTCGGGTCATTTGTTGCTCTGCGCCGATATAAAACTTGATGTTACTTTCTGCACCTATTGTATCGGGGAGTGGTCTTCTGAAGGTGACTTCCCAGAGATTTTTTGCTGGCACCTCAAAGTACACACTATCTCCTATGGAAAGTAACGTAAGTACTTCCTGAAATAGATTGCCATTAGGAGCTTCAGCCTGGTAACCAAGTGGAAGTGGCTCTCCTGGTTTCGACTCCAAAATGACACGATCATCTTCGGCGGTGTATTTGAGATTGAGAAGTACTACTTGTCCATCTATCAGTTGTTCACCGTTGGCCTTTTTCACGTATTTCACCTGAATTCCTGACTTGGTTTCAGCGGTTTGTTCACAAGCCACCAATAGTGCCGTAGCACATAAAACACTCAAAAATTTTCTCATTGTAGGATTGCCGGACTATGATAGTCCTCTTTATAAGTAATTATTAGTTTTTCAAATTTTTTGACGGTATCCTCCAGGGATAGCGACGACGCCCCGCCTGAAGCATTTTTATGTCCACCACCACCGAAATGATCGTTGGCGAACTGATTGACCGCGAAGTCGTCCACAGATCTAAAAGACAGCCTGATCTCATCTTCCCGCTCGATGATAATAGTAGCCATCACGATTCCTTTAATAGAAAGTGCGTAGTTGACCAGACCTTCTGTATCTCCGGGTTTTAAGTTAAATCTTTTAAAATCTTCTCTGGAGATAACGAAATATGCCACTTCCAACTTCGACTTGACTACTAGTTTTTCCAGTAGTGCGTAGCCAGTGAATCGCAGACGATTAGTCGAGTTGGTGTCATAGATATTACGACTCACTTGATTCACGTTAGCGCCCAATTCGATCAAGCTTGCCACTGTATAATGCACCTTAGCAGTAGTAGAAGGGTGCTTGAAGGAGCCCGTATCCGTCATAATGCCTGCGTACAGACAGTTGGCTATATCCGCGTTAATGACCTTTTTACCCTCCAATGCAACGATGAGGTCATAAATCAATTCGGCAGTGGCGGCAGCTGTTGTGTCCCAAAATTGGAAGTCAGCAAAGCCTTCGGGATCAAGATGGTGGTCAACAAGTACTTTTTTGGCTTTAGCATCTCGAACTGGAGCTTCAAGTGATTTTATCCTGTTGAGACTCGAAAAGTCCAAACAGAAAATCACCTCCGCCTCATCAATGATTTGGTTGGACGTCTCTGCCATCTCTTCCTGAAAAGCCAGCACATCTTCATTTCCAGGCATCCAGTGTAAGAAATCAGGATATTCTGTGGGTGTGATCACCAGCACATTGTGTCCTCTACCTTTCAGATAGTGGTAGAGCGCGAGCGACGAACCCAGGGCATCAGCATCAGGATTGGCATGCGTTGTAATGACAATGTTTTTGGGAACTTGAAGTAATGACTTTAGAGAAGCTAGCTCTTTCATTCAGGAGATTTGCCGGCACTAGCTGACATTGATCAGACGGCAAAACTCATAAGAATTACCATGAAATACAAAACAGGGCAATAGAGCAAAATGGGGTATGCCGACACCGGTATTTTTTATGTTTCAAAAAAGGAATTGATTATCGATGATATGTTTTGTTTCTTTCACATGGACAATTTTGGGTTAAAGGTTATTTTTGCAGCCGTTTTTACACAGGACTAAATTTAAGTATTCACAAAACACAATGGCAGGAACTACCACATTTACTATGATAAAGCCCGATGCTTATGGGGCAGGAAACGCTGGAGCGATTATCAAAATGATCGAAGAAGCTGGTTTTGGTATCAGAGCGATGAAACTCACAAAACTTTCTCCGGCAAAAGCGGGTGCATTTTACGAAGTACATAAAGAGCGTCCTTTTTACCAGGACCTGGTAGACTACATGTCTTCTGGGCCTATTGTCGCCATGGTGTTGGATAAGTCTGACGCTGTAGAGGATTTCCGTAAGCTGATCGGAGCAACTGATCCCACGCAAGCTGCAGAGGGGACTATCAGGAAACTATTTGCTAAATCAAT
>JAHCMJ010000398.1 GCA_019192485.1 Cyclobacteriaceae bacterium HetDA_MAG_MS6
AGTTACGTGTACTTGATCCAAATCTCCAAATAGAAATATGACATTGTCTATCGCATGAATAAATATATCAAACCTGGGGTCTCCCTCTGGATACGAGCCAGTCGTATATGCGTAGCGATAACTATGGACCTGTTTCAGTGACTTTCTTAGGGTATTATTCAACGCTGAATAACGTTTTTGCAGACCAACTAATAGGCTGGAATTCTCTAGTGATATCAACTCCTGCAGCTCATCTTTGGTCATGCAGGGAGGTTTTTCCACGAAGACTTTCTTACCCGCCTCAAGTAGTTTTTTAGTGATTGCAAAGTGTGCTTCGGGATCGACAGATATAAAAACCCCTTTTACCGCGGGGTCCGAACCGATCACATCCAGATCATCAGTCGCTTGAGCTCCTCCGTAAAATGAAGCCATTTTGTTAGCTGAATCTGACCTGGTATGGATATACTTTAAAGGTACGTTCAGGTAGGACAGGACTGGATACAGATTGGATAAGCTGTGATTTCCCACACCTACAAAAGCATATTGATGCTGGTAACTTTCTCTTTCTCTAAAAAAAGATTGAAGTCTGGCTTTCTTAAATTTTTTAATCAGATAATCTTTCATCTCCTGTATTCGGATGAGGAATGAAAGTTACACTTCTTTGAAGATTTGGCTGTAAGATTTCTTGGCAGAAGCTTCCCATTGGTAGTAACCGAAAAGCTTATGAGTCATGCCTTTACCAAAATACTTTTCGAATGTGCGATACAATACCACATCATACTTGCGATGAAAATTGATCCAGCACTTGTTGCAGTTATGCACGTGATCATGTTGCACCTTCTGTGACTCAGTGCCATTAAACACTTCATCCAGGGTATTGTTATTGACATTACCCAATTTCAAACCAAGGTTCTGGCAAATAGGTACGTCTCCATTGGGCAATACGGTCAGGCTGTCCAGGATACTGTGACATTTCATTTTCAGGTTGCCTGCTCTCCACTCATCGTATAACACCAGGAAGTCATAGTTTTCCTGGAAATCCTTGACGATCTCAGGTATTCTCTGTTTAAAGTCCAGGCTAGGTTCTTGTCCAAAGTCAGGGTTTTCCTTCTCCAGCACCTCAACCTCCTGTTCACGTTGCTCAATCGCGGTCTTGGCTTCTTTAAAGGTTAACTTGGATGAATCTTTGCGTTCACCAATACTGGTCTCATGCGCTTTGTCAACGGTATCGAAGAAGTCGATATCGTTGTATACACCTATCCTGAGATCTATACCATACTTTTTACAGACTTCGGCCACGTGTTGCATGTCGGAGAAGTCATTGTAAGGTGACAGGGTGAACATCGCCGAAATGGGAACCACATCCTTCAAAGCATCAATCACTTTGAGCACGCTGTCGTAACCATCTTTACCTCTCATGTAGAGGTAAGTATCTTTGGTTCCGTCCAGTGAGAGGTAAAGTCTTTTGGGTGGATATTTTTTGACTGCTTCTATCAAACTGTCTGGTTTGAGGCAGTTAGAGAGCAGATCAAAGTTGGGGTGGTTTTCAGTAAGCCACTCCATGATTTCCAGTGCCTGCGGGTGTAGTAAAAACTCTCCTCCCTCCAGTCCTATCACCGTATTTTTGGTGACACACTTGCTGGACATAATCTCTTTGATCTTTTCGAAAGGGAGGTGCTTGACCGGGCGCTTCGCCCATATAAGACAGTGTTTACATCCTGAATCACACAGATCAGTGGCGTAGATCATCAAGGTAGACAACTTTTTGCTCCCTGGTAGGAACTTGTTGTTGAGAAAAGTAGAACCTCTATTGATGTAATTCTTTAAATCGTACATATGCTATCTCCAAATAGACCCCCCAATCAAAGTTTCGAAATTACTAAGGAATGACCACAAACAGGGAAATACCTAAGCCAATATTGCCTCGGGTGTGGCTCTGAAACCATTATTTATCTACTAAAGTTTCAAACGAAACTAGTCGAGTATGATTATCTTTAGTAGTGAAAATGATCTCGCCATGAAATGCCCTATTCTTTTAATTCTGATATTTCTGATTGCGAAATTGGCTTGTGCACAAGAAGCAAGAAGCACAGACTGGCAGTTGAATACTTCGGTACTGCCGCTACCGGTAAACAAAAGAACTGAGGCGACTATTTTGGGATACAATACCCAGGGCATGTTGACCACACTTCGTCAAGGCTCCAATGAAATGGTCTGCCTGGCTGATGATCCAAAAAAAGATGGATTCAGTGTAGCCTGCTATCACAAAGAGCTGGAACCCTTTATGAAACGCGGCCGTGCGCTGAAAGTGGAAGGAAAATCTGCTGGTGAAGTTTTTGAGATCCGAGAGCAGGAAGTAAAATCAGGAGTACTCAAAATGCCCGACAAGGCGACTCTCTTTGTCCTGACCGGCGAGATGGTCGTAAACAGTAACGAGATTCGAAATCAATACCTGAGATATGTGATTTATATTCCATACGCCACATCAGAAAGTACCGGTCTCCCAGATGCTCCACAAGCTCCAGGTACACCCTGGATCATGGATCCTGGCACACACAGAGCCCATATTATGATCTCTCCTCCCAAAAAGAAGTAGGTTAATAGTTGGCTTAGCAAAAGAATAGATCTATAAAAGTTCCCAACATCTCCGCTAAGAATACTATTGCTAGCAAACTTCTCGCTCTCATTCATCGGCGAAAAGCATCAAATATCTGAAGCGCTAAATCCTTTTGGCAGAGTTTTTGTTTTCCTAATTAGTACAAATCAAACAATGTCAGCCATGAAAAATAGCTTCGTCCTTTCTTTTCTTGTACTTGCAATCATTGCCCTAATGACGGGTTGTAGTAAAAAGCTTAAACAAACGGATAATAAATACAAAAAAATTGATGCTCCGTTTGATGCTTCAAAGTACTACTCTGATAAAAAACATTACCGATCTACTGGTCAGGGAAAATCTCTTGACTTAACGGTGGCTAAACGTATAGCCGAAACCAATGCCAGACAAGCTATGGCCTCACAGATAGAAGTGAAGGTAAGAAGTGTTGGCGAACAATTCCTGCAAAACAGAGAGATCTCCAACAAGATAGAAACCACCTCCAAGTATGAGGATTTGACTAGAACCGTAATCGACGAAACACTTACACAGGTAAAGATCATCGGACAGCAATCCTTTCAGAATAAAAAACGGAAGTCCGGTGAGTATATTCATTATGTGGCTATGGAGATGCCAACCGCAGCCATAGCATCTAAGATGGCTAATAAGATATCAGTAGATGAATCTTTGAAGCAGGATTTTGATCTAGAGAAGTTTCGTGAGATATACCTACAAGAGTTAGAAGATTTTGAAAATAACCGGTAATACGCCACCAGCACTTGTGCCAGGTCGAGAATACCTACTTTTTGGATGTCTCTATCTCTTGAGCCTGGTCTCATTTGCCCAGCTTAAGAAAGCTCCAACATGGGTAACCCGTCTACCT
>JAHCMJ010000399.1 GCA_019192485.1 Cyclobacteriaceae bacterium HetDA_MAG_MS6
AGGGTCAATTGCATTTGTCCTGGTTCCGTAGATACACCACTTCTGAGGTTTGGTGCTGCAAAACATGGTGATGAGGAAGAGGTGCTGAAACAGTGGGGCAGCTCTCATCCTATTGGACGAATAGGCAAAGCCGATGAAATTGCCAAGACCGCTCTGTATTTGTGGAGCGAAGATGCAGGGTTTATCGTCGGACAGTCTATCGTGGCGGATGGTGGACTGATCAGTAAGATTTTATAGCCTTCGCATCAATCTGTCTGTAGTTAATCGTTTGCACATTAAACTTTTGCAGAAGGTCTTGAAAAGCTTTGGAGGTTAGCAGTTCAGTTTCAGCGTTTCTGCTATCTGCTACTTTCGACGAGGCTTTCTCACCCTTCAAATGTACAGCATGCATTTCAGGGGTATCTAAAGAAGGGTGAGCTACCATGAGGATAGGTACTCTTACCGGAGCATTGGAAAGACTGTTTTCAATCTTCTCTAGGAGCGAATTGCCAGCACTCTTGATATAATAACTACCTGATTTCACCTCTCCAAGCGTTCCTGAAATAGCTAGTCCAAATTCCTCAGCTAGTTCTTGTACTACAGCGGCATGTTGCTCGGTTGCATTTTCCGCTCCCATATGACCATCAAGATAGTCCAATTGCAATCCGGCATCTAATGCAAGCTGGATCTGTGCGCGAAACTCCTTTTTGAGTTCTTTCGGATCGGCAGGTGTCGTCCATGATCCAATGTACTCGTGTTTAAAGTATCCTAACTCATCGACTAAGCTTGGCACTTGAGTAGCTCCCGTAATTGGTCGCCATCTTAAGCCATTCCACTCAGAATTGGCTGTCAAGTGTATACCGATTGCCACATGATTTGGTTTGTTTTTCAACATCTCAACGGCTTCTGAAAACCACGGACTAGGTACGATCAGTCCTGCCGAGATATTCATGCCGGTCTGCATAATCTTCTGGAGCGCCATGTTGGTGGCGTGGCTGATGCCAATGTCGTCACAACGTATCAATAAGTTTTTTTTATCCTCTGATTGAGAGCATGAAACATTGTAAAGACTGGCCATGAGAAGAGTAATCACAACCCATTTGTGGTTTCGGGTAATCATACTTGAAAGATATTTTTCACCTAAAATTCTGCAACTGTAATAGTCTAGAGTCAGTTGCGGCCGTAATCTAAACGGTTTTTAATTTTTTTTAGTTTTTGTCTTGTTATGTAACTAGCGAAATCCACTTTTCTAAGACATTCGTCCACCCTAAACAGTAAATGATGATATTTATTGCAGCATTATTGAGCCTAGCCATATTTCTATGAAATTCAGATCAATCTGCAAGCCCTTTTAAAGTGAGAATGTCGAAGTCAATCCAGATTTAGTTATATTGGAATGTCCGGATCTTTTACGTGATCTAGAGCTTACAAATGAAAGCAAGTACAACATTTGCTACTAACTTAAAGAATGAAAATACTATCTATTTACTCGAAGCTTGTGCAGACTGGCAGATGTGGTCTGCTATTATTGTCGCTATTGTGTTCTCTGCCGTCATATTCCCAGCTATCTATTAGTCCCGATGGACGCTACATTGTCGATGCCCAAGGTGATCCTTTTTTTTGGCTGGGAGACACCGCCTGGGAGTTGTTTCACAGGTTGGATAAGGAGGAATCCATGCTGTACCTGAAAAATAGGGCAGCGAAAGGTTTTAATGTCGTGCAGGCTGTAGCACTTGCCGAACTCGAAGGATTAACTGTTCCAAATAGGGAGGGCCACTTGCCTTTGCACGACCAGGATCCCTCCAAACCGAATGAGGAATATTTTCAACATCTTGATTTCGTTATTGAGCAAGCAGAACAATTAGGGATTTACGTGGCACTGCTGCCCACTTGGGGGGATAAGTTCAATAAAAAGTGGGGAGTTGGTCCGGTGGTTTTCACGCCTAAAAATGCTAAGGATTATGGCAGGTTTATCGCCAACAGATACAAAGACCGTAAGATTGTCTGGGTACTTGGTGGCGATCGAAATCCGGAGAACGAAGAACAAAAGGAGATTGTGCTATCCATGGCTAAGGCCATCTACAAAGTGGTAGGCGATACACAGCTAATCACCTATCACCCTCAGGGAGGTTCTTCATCCGCTAAGTTTTTTGAGGGAGAAAAATGGCTTGATGTCAATCTTTTCCAATCCGGTCATTGGGCCAAGGACTATCCCAACTTCAAACATACGGAGACAGGATATGCTCTTAACCCACCTATGCCTATCATAGATGGTGAGCCTTGCTATGAAGATCACCCTATCAACTGGAAGCCCGATAATGGATGGTACGACGAGTTTGATACAAGACGCGCTGGATACTGGTCTCTACTCTCAGGCGCAGCAGGACATACCTATGGGAATCACAATATTTGGCAGATGTGGACACCGGAACGATCTCCCATATCCCTGGCCAGGACTCACTGGGCGCAAGCATTGGACTATGCCGGCGCCTTCCAGGCTGGATATACCAAAATGTTTTTTGAAAGTCGACCCTGGCATCTCCTAAGGCCAGATCAATCTATGATTTTATCCCCCTCACTGGATACCCTGTCCATTGGACATACTTGTCGCGCCGCTGTGGCGAAGGATAAAAGCTTTGCATTTGCTTACACGCCCTACGGTGATAGTCTGCAACTGGACCTATCTTCCTTTGAGCTAGCACAACTTCAAGGCTATTGGTTTAACCCTAGGATAGGTAAAAGCATAGATTTGGGAAAGGTAACTCCTGCAAAAAGTGTGACTTTTGATCCCCCCGGTGATGTGGAAGAAGGTAATGACTGGGTACTCGTTTTAGATGATCCATCGTCAGGTTTTGTCAGACCAGAAATCGCAGACTACCAGAAGTGATTAGAATTTTTTGATTTCAGATAGTGTGACTCTCTTGTCTGAGTACTCTTCTGAGTAACCTAATGTTTTTTAGTATATGAGCAATTTTTCCCTGAAGGAGAAGCTAGGATATGCTTCCGGCGACTTGGCTTCTAACCTTTTTTGGCAGACCTTCATGTTTTTTCTCCCAATCTTTTACACGGATGTATTTCAGTTGCCGCTGATTCAGATTGGTTTGCTATTTTCTATTACCAGAATATGGGATGCAGTCAATGACCCGGTGATGGGCATGATTGCGGATCGTACTCATACCAAATGGGGTAAGTTTCGACCTTATCTGCTTTGGGGAGCTTTGCCTTTTGGGGTGATAGGTATTTTGACTTTTTCTACGCCCGATCTGTCGGCGACCGGCAAGATCATTTATGCGTGGGTCACTTACTCTCTGATGATGATGGTATACACCTTCGTGAATATACCGTACTCCGCGCTCATGGGCGTACTCACCAATGACGAAAGTGAGCGAACCAGTATCTCATCGTATCGTTTCATGTTTGCATTTGGTGCAGGTTTGATTGTCACGGCTTT
>JAHCMJ010000400.1 GCA_019192485.1 Cyclobacteriaceae bacterium HetDA_MAG_MS6
CTTATCAAATTTTTCATTCAGTATCCAACCCTGGTCAATCTATTTGTTTTCTTATTGGTTGGTATAGGGCTGATGCAATTGACGCAAATCCGCAGTACAAATTTCCCGAGTCAAAAAATCCGCTTCATTGATATCGCTGTCCCATATCCCGGAGCTAGTCCCTCCGAGGTGGAAGAGGCCATAGCGATCAAGATTGAAGAAAATTTGGAAGGTGTGGTTGGCATAGATCGGGTAACCTCGGTTTCGAAGGAAAACCTAGCCACAGTTGAGGTGGAGCTACTAGAGGAAGCTGATCCCAATAGACTCTTAGTAGAAGTCAAAAACGCAGTGGACCGGATCAACAATTTCCCTGATGGAGTGGAGCCACCCTCTATCGAAAAGCGTGATCCAATGGACATCACTATGAGCTTTGGCCTAGTGGGAGATATGCCTTTGCAATCCATCAAAGATTATGGCGAAGAGATTCGGGATGACCTATTATCTGCTCCTGGCATTTCGCGTGTTTACATTGAAGGGATACCAGATGAGGAGATAGAGGTCAGCATTCGCGAAAACGATCTGCGAGCATACAATCTTTCCATCGATCAAGTGATGATGGCGGTCCGGCAGGCAAACCTCGAGACTTTTGGAGGTAGCATTGAGACTGGAACTGAAAACATCAGCATCAAAGCAGATAGCAAAGGCTATTATGCAAAGGATCTCAAAAACATTGTTGTTCGGGCTGATCGCAATGGTAATACGATTTATCTTAAAGATGTCGCTGAGGTCGTAGATCAGTTCAAGGATCAAGCAGCTGGACGATTTTTCGGAGGGGAGCAAATGATTGTGGTCAATGTATATACGCTTACTACTGAGGATATACTGGAAAACGCCAACTTCGCAAAGACCTACATTGATGAATTCAACGAAAGCCATAGCGGTCCTACCTTAAAAATCCTGGAGGACGGCACCGTCAACCTCAGGAATAGATTGAAGACCATGATTGACAATGGTATCATTGGTATCATTTTAGTACTCATCGTCTTGGCCTTATTTCTCGACAGGTATTTGGCAACATGGGTAGCCTTGAAAATCCCGGTGGCTATTATTGGGATGTTTGTCGTTGCTGATCTATATGGTATGACGGTCAATGTTGTCTCTCTGTTTGGCTTCATTCTAGTTCTAGGCATCCTTGTTGACGATGGTGTGGTCATTGGAGAGAATATATATCAGCATGCAAAGGAAAAAGGGAAAAATCCACTAAAAGCTGCTCTAGATGGCGCAGTGGAGATGGTCACTCCAGTGATCATTTCATTATCTACTACTGCGGTAGCCTTTTCACTTTTTCTATTTCTCCCTACCCAAGCGGGAGACTTTTTTGGAGAGATGGCTTTTGTCGTAATCGCAGTGCTCTTTGTGGCGCTGTTGGAAAGCTTCTTCGTATTACCTGTCCACTTGGCTCACTCAAAAGGACTGAGAAAAGACGTGAAACTCTCAAAACTGGAACGAGGATTTTCCACTTTTATAGCCTTCTTACGAGATAAGGTTTACATGCCATTTTTTCAAAACTTTGTAGTGGGGAAAGCTTGGATGAAGTCGATTACCCTTGTGGGTTTTGTTGTTTTACTTTTTGCTTCTATCAGTTTGGTTAGAGTTGGTCTTGTCAACTTTACTTTCTTTCCAAATCTTGATGATGATGCGGTCTTTATCGAAATGGAACTGCCGCCGGGTACTCCGACAGAGGTGGTTAGAGAGAGGCTCGGCCAGATCGAGGCAGGAGCGTGGAAGGTAAATGAAAGATATCGCCAAGAGCGTGCCGATGGCAAAGACGTCATCAAATTTGTTGAGCAGCTTACAGGTCCGCTTGACAATCAAGGCAGATTAAAGGTGACTTTCTTAGAGGGTGAAGTGCGAGGTATCAGTTCATTTCAGCTCTCCAATGAGATTAGGGAGGCTTCCCCAGCTATTCCAGAGGCTACCAGACTGATTTACGGATTAGGAGCCACTTCTGCTGCATTTGGGATGCCTATTTCTATCGCTATGATCGGTGAGGATATAGATGAGCTCCGGTTAGCAAAGAACAAATTGAAAGCATCTATGAGCTCTAGGATCGATATTAAGGATGTCTCTGACAATGATATGCAAGGTATCCAGGAGCTAAAAGTAAAATTGAAACCTCAAGCCGAGTTGATGGGACTCAATCTTGCTAGCGTGATGAATCAGATCAGGGCAGGTTTTTTTGGCATGGAAGCACAAAGTTTGCAAAGGGGGGATGATGAAATAGAGATATGGGTCAGGTACCCTAAGGAAGGCCGATCATCTGTGGAGCAATTACAAGAGATGAGGATTACAGATGCTACGGGCAACTACTATCTGCTCAAGGATATTGCCTTTATTGGAAGGGATAGAGGTACGCTGTCAATCAATCACGTAGATGGTCAAAGGCAGATCAAGGTAGAGGCTAACGTAGCTCATAAAAATGTGTCGGCACCGAAGGTTATAGCTGATATAGAAGCTACAGTCATTCCGGATATACTGGAGCAACACCCATCAGTGAACTATGCGGTAGAGGGACAAAATCGAACCTCTTTCAAAATGATACAGACTATTTCAGTGGTGGGTCCCTTAGTGATGTTGTTTATTTTGGCTTTAATCATTGTCAATTGCAATTCGTTTTCGCAAGGATTTATCGTCTTTAGCTTGTTTCCTTTTGCTTTGATAGGAGTCATTACCGGACACTGGATACATGGTATACCGTTGAGTATCTTTTCGCTTGTAGGTACTATTGCGCTAATTGGTGTTTTTGTAAACAATGCACTGGTCTTTATTTCTACACTCAACGATCTCCTGAAGGAAGGAAAAGGGTTTGTAGAGTCTATTTCAGAAACTGCCAGATCCAGGTTCCGACCGATTTTGTTAACCACCGTTACCACAGTAGCGGGTTTGGGACCCCTAATTGCCTCTAGCAGTCTGGGAGCCCAGTTTCTCAAAGGTCCTGCCATTGCTATCGCATATGGGCTTGGATTCGGAATATTAAATGTGCTGGTTCTCTTTCCGCTTTATTTGATCATTATCAACAAGGTCAGGAGATTATGGTATAGCCTATTCAAGAGGCATACTCTGATCACAGCCGAGCAGGTAGAGCCAGCTGTCAGGAAACTTAAGTTCATCATCAATGACTAATGCACAGATCATGATTAAAAAGAAAGTGTCTTTACTCCTGCTCTTGTCAGGGATGAGTATGGCTTCCGTCGCTCAGGAACTGCTAACGTTGGAAGATGTGATAACCATATCGTTGGAAAACAATCATAATATCCAGTTAGAGCGTTATAACGTAAAAATGGATGAGAACAACGTGTCTCGAGCTATTGCAGGGCAGATGCCTCGTGCTGAAATAATTGCTGGATACGAATTTGGATATGCTG
>JAHCMJ010000005.1 GCA_019192485.1 Cyclobacteriaceae bacterium HetDA_MAG_MS6
ACTGATGATAGCTACCGGTCCTCTTTTTTACGAGCACTTCTGGCATAAAAATTACCCTTACGTGGCCATGTCATTGGCAGCAATTGTAGTCAGTTATTATTTGTTTGGACTTCACAACAGCCATAGTCCTATTCATTCATTGGCGGAATACATTCAATTCATTGCTTTGCTTACCGGGCTGTATGTGGCATCTGGCGGTGTGATGATCATTGTGGACCGTGAGGCTAAACCAGGCATCAATGTTGCCCTTTTAGCGGTAGGAGCTGTGATTGCCAATATCATCGGGACCACAGGCGCTTCTATGTTACTTATACGTCCTTTTATCAGACTGAATAAGAATAGAATAAAGGCTTACCATGTAATCTTTTTTATATTTCTGGTCAGCAATATCGGAGGATGTCTCACACCTATTGGTGATCCTCCTTTGTTCCTGGGATTTCTTAAAGGAGTCCCTTTTTTCTGGACCCTGTCGCATAATATAGTGCCCTGGGCCGTAGTGATAATAGTTTTACTGGCCATTTTCTTTTTTATAGATAGAGGCAATAAGGCAGACTATAGTTTTGGCGAAGATGATAGCGTCCCTTCAGGTCAGATAGGGGTAAGAGGATCTCGGAATTTCTTCTGGCTTGCAATAGTGGTAGGTGCCGTATTCCTGGATCCTAATGTTTTTCACTGGGTGCCGGCCATTCACTACCATGGTCAAAAGTTCTCATTTCTTCGAGAGATCATTATGTTGACGTGTGCGTTTCTATCATTCAAGTTTGCTGATAAACAAGCGTTAAATGGCAATGATTTCAATTTCGAGCCGATCAGAGAGGTTGCTTTCATCTTTATAGGGATTTTCGGCACGATGATGCCGGCGCTCGAGCTAGTAGGCAATTATGCACAATCTCCGGAGGGATCAGAACTTATTTCGCATAATACGCTTTATTGGGGAACAGGTTTGCTTTCAGGTTTTCTAGATAATGCGCCTACCTATATCAATTTTCTCACGGCTGCGATGGCCTCCCAAGGAGCCAGTATTTCCAATTTATCCGAGGTGATTAAGTTTTCTGAGGGAGGTTATTTCGATTCTATTCTGGATTTGCAGGCTATTTCTGTGGCGGCCGTATTTTTTGGAGCAATGACTTACATTGGCAATGGCCCTAACTTTATGGTCAAATCCATTGCTGAGCAGGTTGGTATTAAAATGCCTTCTTTCTTCGGCTATATCGTCCGATTTTCAATACCCATTCTTCTCCCTATCTTCTTCATTGTCTGGTTGATTTTCTTTGCTTTTGTTTAGAAATCAAACAGTTGGTCATTGAGGCTGATTAAAGCTTCCCTCTTATACTTAGTATCTACCAGAATGGAGATGTTGTTTCTGCTGCCACCATAAGAAATCATTCGTAGAGTGATCTCATCTAATGCCTTGAATATTTCGCGGCCTACACCCTTGTGTTCGGCAACCAGATCTCCTACTATGCAGATAATAGTCTGTTGCTCATCCACTTCTACGGTACCATAAGGTTTTAACTCCTCAACAATTTTGCTCAGGTGTGATGGATCATCGATAGTCAGCGACACCGCGATTTCTGAGGTCGTGATCATATCTATCGACGTCTTATACTTTTCAAACACCTCAAACACTTTTCTCATAAATCCATAAGCCATGATCATGCGGGAAGACTTGATCTTAATAGCGGTGATGCCGTCTTTCGCAGCAATCGCCTTTACGGCAGTAGGGTTTTGCTCCGAGGTGATCAACGTACCCTCAGCATCTGGCTTCATAGTGTTTTTAATGCGTACTGGTACCTTGTTTTTTTGGGCAGGAATGATACAGTTGGGGTGTAGGATTTTTGCGCCAAAGTAGGCCAGCTCTCCGGCTTCTTCAAAGGACAGTTTTGAAATGGGTTGTGTCTTTTCTACAACTCTTGGGTCGTTATTATGCATACCATCGATGTCAGTCCAAATCTGCACCTCTTCAGCTTGAATAGCAGCTCCAATCAGTGTTGCTGAATAATCACTTCCTCCTCTTTTTAGGTTGTCAATCCCTCCAGAGATATTTCTACAGATAAACCCTTGAGTTACCAGTGTAGTTTCTTTTCTTTCCTTTAAGATCCCGGTGATTCTCTCCGTAATCACTGGCATGTCCGGTTCACCATACTGATTGAGCGACATGAAGTCCATTGCCGGGACAAGGGCTACTTCTCTTCCTTGTTCCTTCAAGTAGGTATAAAACAGGTTGGTAGAGATCAACTCCCCCTGCACTACGATCACCTTACTGGCTTGTGGATAGTAGGGCTGGGTAATCAACTTTTTGATTTCACCCAAATATCTGTCGACGATCTCATAGCCCTTTACTTTCCCGTCTTCACTGGTAAAAAGTTCATCAACTAAGGGTTGATACGAATCCTTCAAAGCCGCTAGCTCGATAGTGGCTTCGTTTACTTGATTCTTGCGGAAGTGTTCCGTGATTTTTACTAGAACGTTCGTAGTGCCCGATACAGCGGACAGAACAACAAACTTCTTACCCTCTGTAGCTTCAACTAATGTCGCGACGTGCTTGATACGTTCTGCTGAACCGACAGACGTACCGCCAAATTTCATTACTTTCATCGGTTGATCATTAACATTTTTACGGCAGTGGCTGCTGCTTCGTCACCTTTGTTACCGTGCTTGCCACCAGCTCGGTCAAGCGCTTGCTTTTGGTTATTTGTGGTCAGGACTCCAAAAATGACAGGTTTATCATACTTCAGACCCACATCGGTAAGCCCATTGGCAACGGCCTGGCAGATGAAATCAAAGTGTTTTGTTTCGCCCTGAATGACACATCCCAGGCAGATCACTGCGTCGATTTCCTCGCGTTGGGCAGCCCATTGTGCGCCTAAGCTAAGCTCGAAACTTCCTGGTACATCATAGCGGATAATCTTATTGCGATCGGCTCCCAGGTCCTTTAGCGTTTGGACAGCACCTGAATACAGGGCTTCTGTAACTCCCTGATTCCACTCGGATACAACTACAGCAAACTGGTATTGAGATACATTTTGGACACTCGCCGTTTCAAATTGACTAAGGTTTTTTTCTGAACTTGCCATAAACAAAAAAAGGGATAAAGCGCTCAACCTTATCCCCTCAATATTTTATTGTTAAAGGTTGATTATTCTACAGACAGGCCTTCTAGCCTGGATTTCTGTTTATATGCTTCCTGGGTCAAGTTGGAACTGAAGAAGTCGTCAATGATTCGTTGGTAAGCAGCGGCGGCCTTTTCCAGATCACCTTGTTCTTCAAATGCAATAGCCAACTTTTTCAAATAGATAGGGGTGAATTCTTTGTTAGGCTTGTAATCAACAGCCTTGCCATAGAATGATGCGGCATTGCTGAAATCATCCTGCTCCATATAGGCATCGCCAATCAGAGAGTAGGCACGAGCTTGTACCAGGTAATCGTTGCTACTGAAATCGGTTAAGTACCGAACAGCATTGTCATAATCGCTCAGTAACAAATAGGTAGATCCGGCATAGAAACTGGCCAGGTTTGCTGCCTCAGTACCACCATAGAGATCTATAATGTCCAAAAAACCATAGTTATTACCATCACCATTCAATGCTTTGCCCAAACTATCCGCCTCAAAGTAGTAGACCGCTTGAAACATTTCAAGTTGAGCTTCTGCGTTGTTTGAGGTCACTTGGTAACGGTAGAAGGCGAGTGCAGCAATGATGAGTGCTATTACCCCACCAATACCAAAGACAATATTTTGATTTCGCTTGTTGTTAAAAAACTCTTCTGCTTTGCTAACAAGTACATCCGGGTTCTCCATCACGTCCAGACCCTCATTCGCCGGCTTTTGTTTCGTCTTCGCCATTGTAGCTCTATAAATTTTGAGGACGCAAAGATAAAATTTTTAAGGAGAAATCCATTAATCCGTGATAAACGGATAGTTGGCATCCATATAAACATCGGTGTAGGCATGATCAGCTGGAGGGAATTCGGATTCCTCTGCAAATTTTACACTTTCCATCACCTGCTCTTTGAGTCGAGTGTCCAGGGCTTTGAGGTCTGCCTCAGACGCATACTTTTTCTTTAAGATAGTTTGTTTGACTTGCTCAATAGGATCACGACCTTTATACTCTTCTACTTCTTCTTTGGTCCTGTACTTGGCCGGGTCAGACATTGAGTGTCCTTTGTATCGATAGGTTCTAAACTCTAGAAGTGAAGGTCCTTCTCCTTTTCGAGCTCTATCAGCAGCCTCAGAAACAGCCAAATGCACTTCCTCTACACTCATGGCATCAACAGGTTTTGATGGCATGTCATAAGCATAGCCCAGCTTATATAGTTCTGTGACATTAGATGTTCGTGCCACTGAGGTTCCCATGGCGTAGCCATTATTTTCAATCACGAAGATGGTAGGCATTTTGAGCGTCATCGCCATATTGAGTGCTTCGTGAAAAGCACCTTGTCTCACAGCACCATCACCCATATAACACATGCATACTTTGCCGCTATCTAAATACATTTCCGCAAATCCTATCCCAGCTCCAAGTGGAACCTGCGCGCCTACAATACCATGACCTCCCATGAATCCACGCTCCTTGTCAAACATGTGCATGGAGCCGCCTTTTCCTTTGGAAACTCCGGTCACTTTACCAAAAAGCTCAGCCATGATATATTTAGGATCTGTACCCAGCGCAATTGGATGAGCATGATCTCTGTATGCGGTGATGTACTTGTCGCCCTTAGTCAAGGCTGACACTGATCCAGCAGCACAAGCTTCCTGACCTATATATAGATGGCAAAACCCACGGATCTTTTGTTGGCCATAGAGCTGCCCTGCTTTCTCCTCAAACCTTCTCATCAATAGCATGGATTCATACCATTCCATGTAAGTTTCTTTTGAAAACTCTGCTTTCTTTGAAGTACTGGACTTAGCTTTTGTTTTAGTTGCCATAAGCGTAAACCTCCTTTAGGATATTATTTAGTTTTGTGCGCCCTAAACTCGTCGAGGGAGCGAAATTAAAGTTAAAATGCTTGCTCAGCAAAATTAAATGACCGTCGACATCCTGAAACTTCAGCATTTCAAAAACTATGAAAGTGCGACTGTCAGCTTTTCGCCTGGGATCAATTGTCTTGTAGGTCTGAACGGTGCAGGTAAAACGAATTTACTTGATGCACTACACTACCTAGCATTCTCAAAAAGTGCGTTTTTACCTACTGATCTACAAAACATCCAAGATGGCCAGCAATACTTTTTGGTAGACGGTACTTTCGCAGAAAACACCTTAACCATAAAGTGTTACCAGGAAAAAAGAAAAAAGAAGCAGTTCAAAGTTGATGATCAGGAAGTCAGTAGTGTGACTGACCTGCTCGGTCGCATTCCAATGGTTTTGACAACACCTTACGATTCGGCTATTATTCGTGAGGGAGGAGAAGTACGACGAAAATTTGCGAATGGAGCGATCTCTCAACACGATCCTGATTTTTTGCAGGTATTGATCCATTACCGACGAACACTCAGGCAAAGAAACAGCTTCTTAAAGTCAATCAACGGTAGTTTGAATGCTAAAAACGAGCAGCTGTTGGAACTGTACGATGACAAGCTCATTTCACTTTCTAAAACGATCTCAACTAAGCGAGCTTCATTCATCCTGGATTTTTATCCCTGTTTTGAGCACAATTACAACCTAATTGCAGATGCTCAAGACAAGACATCTATCGCATTTGAGAGTGATGCGCTGAAAAAAGATTTTGAGCAGGTCTTTCGATCATCGAGGGAACGTGACTTGATCTTGCAAAGAACTAATATTGGCTCCCACAAAGATGACTTTACCTTTCTTCTCAAGGGGGAGCCACTTAAGAAATATGGTTCTCAAGGTCAACAAAAGTCTTTTCTCATCGCATTGCGCTTGGCCCAATACGATTACTTATATCAAAAAATGAGTAATAAGCCTATTCTCCTACTCGATGATATCTTTGACAAGCTCGATGATGAGCGGATTGAAAGGTTGGCCGCATTGCTGGCAGAAGAGGATCGATTTGGGCAGGTCATTATCACTGATGCCAGAAAAGAACGATCAAAGCAGGTTTTTAAGAAATACAGGCAGACACAATTTTTTGAAGTGATAAATGGAGAACTTGCAAAAGCATGAGTGAAGACCCTATCAAAAGTTTTAAAAAGGCCTTTAATCATTTTCTCGAGGAAGAGAATATAAGCCAGAGCTACAAAGAGCGGTTGCTCATTAGCTCCTGGGGCAAGATCATGGGCAAGCCTATAGCGAGCCGTACTTCCAAGATTTTCATCAAGGACCGAGTGATGTTTGTCAAATTGACATCCGCACCTCTCAAGCAGGAGATGACGATTTCAAAGGCTAAAATCCTTGCCCTGCTGGAAAAAGAAATGGACGAGAAAGTGGTGGAAGATGTGAGGTTTTTGTAGAAAATTAAACCATTGCTTGCGAGAAGTTGAACAACTTACTAATTTCATTTTCTCACCGTTAAAATAAATGATAATGAAAAAAGTATTCGCCTTGATCTTGCTCACTTTCACATTAAAAATTAATGCTCAAAATGTAGGATGGTTTTATGGATCGCTGGACGGTTCGGAAGTTATAGATTTGCAATTAGGTGCTAGAAACAATGGCACTCAAAAGATATTTAATATTCTTTCAAGCTACATAAATGGTCAAAGCTACCTTACTACAAATACATCTGCATGGGCAAGTTGGAATATTCTGACCAGGGGTAGCTCCACCGGTCTTAAAAGTATATTTCGTGTTGGAGGTTCTGGAAGCTCAGGGCATTCAATAGTACTTTACGATAAGGATGACGGCTCAACTGCCAACGTTTATTTCAATTCCAATGGAGACTCCTTTCTATCCGAGGGAAATTTTGGCATTGGGACTAATGCTCCATCGAACTTATTAGAGATTAAAAGTTCCTCAGGTAGTATTAACGCGGCAGTTGAGAGTGAGAATGACCAGAATGTTTCAAGCTTTCTTTACACAGGGCGATCTGGTAACTCTGGTATTGCAGGTAAAACTGTCGTGGAAAATGCCTTAGGCAACTCGATCCTGCTCAACCCGTCTAATGGCAATGTGGGGATAGGGACACTTAGTCCCTCGGCGAGACTTGATGTTGCCGGTGACCTCCACCTAAGCGGTGGATTGATCCAGTTTAATAGAGTTTATGAAAACTTTGGGAATGTCCTGAATCTAAGGACAATGGATAACAATCAATTTGGGGATTTTAGATTTGAAGCCGAACGGACAGATGATGGCCAAGTGAGAAAGCTAATGTATCTGGATGGCGGTCGTGGCGGTCTCGGTATTGGCACCGAAAATGTACCAGATGGATATCGATTAGCTGTAGATGGAAAAGGAATTTTTGAGGAAGTGAAGGTGCAAATTTCACAGGAATGGCCTGATTACGTTTTTGAAAATGACTATGATTTGATGTCTTTAGAGAGGACAGAGCATTATATTATTGAAAATCGACATTTGCCCGAAATGCCCTCTAAAGATGAAGTAGTGGAGAGTGGAATAGATATTGGGGATATGAATGTCCGTCTTTTAAAAAAAATAGAAGAACTGACATTACACCAAATTTCACTTCTCAAGGAATTGAAGTCTCAAAGGAATAGAATCGAACATCTTGAAAAGAATATCGAAGAACTATCTGCAGAATTGAAGGTGTCTCAAATCAAGCATTAGTACATCTTCAGTTTTGCCATATCAATCTACTCTCCTCGGTTTGGTTGGGATAAACTTTTCCCTGAAAGGGATGGTCCAAAAGATATGATAGTTGAAGCCGACAGTAGTGCTTTTTCTAGCTTTTCCAAAGCCTGGAATATCGTATGGTTTCAAGTCTTCGAACCCTTTGATACTTTGGAAGGTTTTTATTCGCAATACATATCCGATGTACAGGTTTTTGCTTAATCGGGCTTTTAGATTGGTTACAATCTCAAACCAACTTGCTCGAACGTCACTGTTGCCAACGGTAACTTGTTGCTCACCCAGGATGACATTGTCAATGGTCGATCGGAGTTCGTCAGAGTAGCGGCTAAAGGCGTATTTGAATCCCATGGAGATCACATGTCGGGATTTGTCAAATCGGATTAGGTTGGCATCTACCCCGAAACGATAGTAGGTCCCCTTGCTGGTGTAATCAAACGAATCACCCCACTCATTACGCTCATAGCCTATTTCTGCATTGATGAAGTAGCGATCTGTATCAAATTCTAATACTCCCTCCTGCCTAAAGCGATCCGTAAAGAGTGTAGTCCCAAGTCGCGAAACATCATACCCTATGCGAATGAATGATGGCTTCCAATCACGGATCTTGGCAGAGTCTATCGCCTGGCCACTCCCCAACAACCCAGACAAAAGCAATATGCTGCTACAGATAAATTTCAATGTTGGTTTCAGGTATTTGTCGGCTTGCAAAATCAAAAAGAACAACCAGTGAATCAAACGCCTCACTTGAAAATCTTAAATTGAAAAATCGAGGATTTGGGTCGCACCTAATGTCGTAAAACTCTACTCGGTTTTCATATGCCACATTTAGTGTGTAGTCAATGGAGTCAGTAAAAAAAGTATAGCTCACACTATTCGTCTCGTAGTTGAGTGGCAGCTGTATGGCTTCTATTGTGTCAGTGGTAAATAGTAACAGGTCAGGCTCGTCCATTTTCACTGAGTCAAATGAAAAGATCAAATCATCCTCTCCTTTTTCCTTAAATATCATGCTAAAGGTGCCAATATTAGGATCCAGCTGACAATCTTCAATGTCATCACAAGCCACCATGGCCAGGAGAGATAACGCGACGCACCAGTTTTTCATTTCAGCGGGCAAAGTTAGCATGTAATTTTTGTCTATCGGAGAAACGAAAAGCAGCCTTGCAATTGTATTAGCTTTGCACCTTACTTCAAAAAGAAACTGTGAAGACGAAGGGGATCAAAAAAGACAAAGTGAATATTGTGACGTTGGGCTGCTCCAAAAATTTGGTGGATTCCGAAGTGATGCTCACACAACTGAAGGGAAACGATATCCATGCGACTCATGAATCAGCTGAAGATGATGCCAATATCGTGGTCATCAATACTTGTGGGTTTATCGACAATGCCAAGCAGGAATCTGTCGATACGATTCTGCGGTATGTTGATGCCAAGGAGGATGGGCATGTCGACAAGGTATATGTCACAGGGTGTTTATCGCAGCGGTATCGAGACGATTTGAAAAATGAGATCCCCGAAGTAGATGCATGGTTTGGCACCATGGAACTTCCCATGTTGCTCAAAAAATTCAATGCGGACTACAAGCAGGAATTGCTTGGAGAAAGGATCACTACTACCGACCGGCACTACGCCTATCTCAAGATCGCAGAAGGATGCGATCGTCCTTGTTCTTTTTGCGCCATTCCTCTGATGCGAGGCAAGCATGTTTCCAAGCCTATTGATCAAATATTGGCGGAGGCGCGGTCTTTGGTGAAAAATGGTACGAAGGAGATTTTGCTTATCGCTCAAGATTCGACCTACTACGGATTAGATCTGTATAAAAAGCGAGCACTCGCTGAGCTCATGGATAGGCTCTCTGATATCGACGGGTTGGACTGGATTCGCCTTCATTATGCCTTTCCCACAGGTTTTCCCGAAGATGTACTCGAGGTGATGGCTGCTAAGCCTAATATTTGCAACTACCTGGATATCCCACTTCAGCATGCCTCTACCAGGATGCTCAAATTGATGAGAAGAGGAACCACAAGAGAAAAGACGACCCAACTGCTGGAGCGGATTCGAGAAAAAGTGCCAGGGATAGCCATTCGCACGACACTCATTGCTGGTCATGCTGGAGAAACACAGGAAGACTTCGACGAAATGATGGACTTTGTGGAAAAAAGCCGATTCGAAAGATTAGGTATTTTCACCTACTCGCACGAAGAAAAAACACATGCATATAGCATGGACGACAATGTCCCCGAAAAAATCAAACTTAAGAGAGCCGAAGCCGTTATGGAGTTACAAGAATCGATTTCGGCAGAAATCAATGAAGGAAAAGTGGGTAAAACTTTCAAAGTTTTGATAGACAGAATGGAGGGAGGCAACTTCATTGGCAGGACAGAATCCGATTCGCCGGAAGTGGACAATGAGGTGATCATCGACGCTTCTAAGCACTACCTCAGGGTAGGTGACTTTGCCAACATCAAAATAACAAACTCTTCAGCTTTTGACTTATACGGACAACCTACTTGAAACTACCAAAGTAGAAAAACTTGATTTTAATGTAGTAGGAGCATTTTCAAAATTGTTTCTCGACTACATCAAAGGTAAACCAGAACTCGACAATCTCTATTCACACAGGCCTACCATCGAAGGGTTCGGCAATATTCTTACTGAGAGGAAGTTTGACACCTCCCGGCGAATTGTTCTGTCAGAAGTCTTGCGCAGCCAGTATGGCCCATTGGAAAAGTCAGCGAAAGTTGAGGAGAATATTGTCGCTCTGACTAAAGAGAACACCTTCACGGTAACTACAGGTCACCAGCTCAACATATTTACCGGTCCACTTTATTTTATTTATAAGATTGCTACAGTAATCAATGCTTGTCGGAAGTTGAAAGAACATCACCCGGACTATCATTTTGTGCCGGTCTATTGGATGGCTTCAGAGGATCATGATTTTGAAGAGATCAGTTCGTTTCACTTGTTTGGCAAACAATACACGTGGGAAACCAGTCAAACTGGGCCAGTTGGCAGATTTTCGCCCACTTCGCTAAACGACATCATCGAGCAGTTGCCAGAAAGTGTTCCATTGTTTGAACGAGCCTACCTCGATCACGGTACGCTGGCAGATGCAGTTAGATTTTATACCAACGAGCTCTTTGGTGAGCACGGATTGGTGGTAATTGATGCCGACCATGCTCAACTGAAGCACGTTTTCAAAGAGATTATCAAGCGTGATGTCATTGAACAAAAGGCAGATGGACTTGTACAGGTTGCCAACGATCAGTTGGTCAATCTTGGTTATAGCTCTCAGGCCTTTTCTCGTCAAATCAATTTTTTCTATTTAGAAAACGGGACAAGAGAACGGATTATCCAGGAGGGAGACGACTTTCTCATCAACAATACCGATCGTTCTTTTTCCAAAGAGGAAATCCTCGACCTGATCGACAGCCATCCGGAGCATTTCAGCCCCAACGTCATCATGAGACCGCTATATCAAGAGACGATACTTCCTAATATTGGGTATACCGGAGGACCAGCCGAAGTAGCCTATTGGTTGCAATTGGGCGAAGTTTTTAAGCACTACGAGACGAGCTTTCCCATTCTACTACCGCGAAACTTTGGCCTAATGATAAGTAAAGCTGTCGCTAAGAAGATAGATAAGCTAGATCTCGAAGGAATAGACCTGTTTAAGGATTCGCATAGCCTAAAGGCAAAATACCTGGAAGACCATGATCTTAATGATCACCTTTTGGATAAAGAGAAGTCTACATTTCTGTCATTTTATGATGAGCTGGCCAAAAAAGCCGGAGCTATTGATAAATCTTTGACCGGGTTTATCGGAGCGGAATCGGCCAAAGCGATCAAAAACCTTGAAAACATTGAGAAACGACTAAAAAAAGCTCAGGAGGGTCAAAACGAAACGGCCATGACGCAAATAGATACGATCAAGGAGCGACTTTTCCCGGCTGGAGGTTTGCAGGAGCGTCATGACAACTTTCTTAACTTTTACCTCAACAACCCTGACTTCCTCCATGTATTGCTTGATAACTTTGACCCTTTCGATCTTCGCTTCCACCTGATGTGGGAATGAGTGCATGACAACTATCAAAAAGTTACTAAGAAAAGAAGTCCTTCATAAACGCAGACTGCTTGCGCCGAGTGTATTTAGCCAGCGCAATCAACGGGTGCATGAGCGTGTGCAAAGGTTGTTGCTTCAGCTAGAAGCAAAATGTCTGCATGTTTTTCTACCCATTGCCAGAAACAAAGAACCGGATACTTGGCCTATCATCAAAACGCTCCGCTCATATGACATGCAAATCATCATCTCCAAGACGGATTTTGAAACAGAAACTATGTGTCATTTTGATTTTGCGGAAGACATCACCTTTGAAGAGGGCTCTTTTGGTATTCCGGAACCAGTAGGACAGCAAGAGGTGGATCCAAGTAGGTCCGATGCTATTTTGATTCCCCTATTAGCAGCAGACAAAAAAGGTTGGCGTATTGGCTATGGCAAGGGGTATTACGACAGATTACTCACAGAGTTAAATCCGGGAATAGTTAAAATTGGGCTTTCCCTGAGTAGCCTGTTTGATGAGTTTAGTTTTATGGAATCCCATGATATAGCACTCGATTACTGTATTACTCCCTTCGAAACGATAGAATGTAGATGAATAACTTAGATGCCTTGATTATTGGCGCAGGACCTATAGGTCTGGCCTGTGGAATTGCTTGCAAAAAAGCTGAACTATCCCATGTTATCATTGACAAAGGATGCCTTGTCAACTCGATCTATAATTACCCAAGCAACATGACTTTTTTTTCAACTTCAGACCGATTGGAGATTGGCGAGGTACCATTTATATCTCATAACCCAAAACCTACAAGACCCGAGGCATTGGAGTATTATCGAAGAGTTTCGCAATCGTGGGATCTACCTGTAAACCTCTATGAAAAGGTGGAACAAGTGACCAAAGATGATGGAAGGTTTCAGGTAACGACCTCAAAGGATACCTATTTTGCTACATCTATCATCATCGCTACTGGGTTTTACGATATACCTTATCTGTTGAATGTTCCCGGAGAGGAGCTATCGAAAGTCAAGCACTATTATGATGAACCCCATCCATACTTTGGGATGAAGGTAGTTGTGGTCGGTGCTGCCAATTCTGCTGTTGATGTAGCCCTGGAAACCTATCGCAAAGGAGCAAAAGAGGTGACCATGGTTGTGCGAGAAGAGGGTGTGGCGCCTTCCGTCAAATACTGGGTAAGGCCGGATGTAGAGAATAGGATCAAAGAGGGCTCCATCAAGTCATACTTCAATTCTTCGATCACCGAGATACGTGAGCATGAAATAGATATTGTCACCCCGGAAGGAAGTAAAACAATAGAAAATGACTTTGTGCTGGCCATGACAGGGTATCAGCCAGATTTTGCATTTTTAAGATCACTTGGTATCGAAATAGGCAAGGACGAATTTCGTACACCACGTTACCTTCCCGATACCATGGAAACGAATGTGCCAGGAGTATACCTGGCAGGCGTAATTTGCGGAGGCCTCAAAACTAACAAATGGTTTATTGAAAATTCAAGAGAACACGCTGATGTCATCATCCAGAGTATCGTCTCAAAACAGAAGGTTTCGTAGATAACTTACTCAGTTCGATCGGTAAAAAAGATGGTTCAGTAGATAACCTCAAAAAATAACTGACGCAAAAGGAAACATTTCAAACATTTAAGCGTCAATAAGGCGGACAAAGTCAAGAACTCAAACGATAACATGATCAAGAAGATTTGCTCGCTGGCTATCATATTCACCGCTTACTTCGGATATAGCCAGGAAAAGTATACCGTAAACGGCTACATCAAGGATGATGCCAATGGGGAAGCCCTCATTGGCGCCACGGTTTACGTCAAAGAACTATCAGGAGGTACCGTCACCAATGTCTATGGATTTTACGCGCTGACACTGACTCCCGGTACTTACAGTATTGAATACAGCTACATAGGTTTCAGCACGCAGGTCAAAACCATCGAAGTTTCGGCCAATCAACGAATAGACATTGAGTTAGGTGAAGAAGGTGTGGAGCTGGAAGCTGTGATTGTCGCTGCAGAAGCCGAGGACGAGAATGTGACAAATGTGGAAATGAGTACTGCGAAACTCGATATAAAGACCATAACCAAGATACCCGCATTTATGGGCGAAGTAGATGTGATCAAAAGTATTCAACTACTTCCCGGAGTGAGCTCCGTGGGGGAAGGCGCCTCAGGATTCAACGTTAGAGGCGGTAGTGTTGGTCAAAACCTGATCCTACTGGATGAGGCTCCTGTCTACAACTCCTCGCATTTGCTGGGTTTCTTCTCGGTCTTCAATCCTGACGCGGTAAAGGATGTAAAACTCTACAAAGGAGGAATCCCTGCCCAATACGGTGGACGAATCTCTTCCATATTGGATATTCGGATGAAAGAGGGGAATATCAAAGATTTTGAATTTAATGGGGGGATCGGCACAGTTTTTAGCCGTTTTGCGGTAGAAGGACCGATAGCTAAGGATAAAGCATCGTTTATTGTGGCGGGAAGACGCTCTTATGCAGATGTGCTTGCAAGGACCTTTACAGACGCATTGGAAGACGGAGCCGCCCTGAACTTCTATGATTTAACAGCAAAAGCTAATTACAATATCAATGACAAGAATAGGATCTATCTGTCCGGTTACTTTGGGAGAGATGTCTTCAAATTTGACGAAAACCAAGGGTTTAGTTGGGGCAACAGTACTGCGACCTTCCGTTGGAATCATCTTTATAACGAAAGACTTTTTTCAAATCTCACCGTCTTCTTCAGTGACTATGATTACGAGTTGAAATTTGGTGATAACGATAGAGACAAGTTCACCTGGGACTCCAGGATTGTAACTTATAATGTCAAACCGGAGTTCAACTACTTCCTCAATAACAGTAACGAATTGATATTTGGAGGAGAGGCACTTCTTTATCGATTTACTCCGGCCAGTGCAGAAGTAGTAAGTGATGGAGAGGTTACTGACGTGAGCGTAGATGAGCGCAAGGGTGTTGAAGCCTCGATTTATCTGGGCAATAGGCAAACCATCTCTTCGCGACTAAGCATGGAATACGGACTTCGGGTATCACATTGGAATTACCTGGGTGACGGCAACGTGTATACTTTCAATGATACCACCGCTGGTTTCCGTAGGGAGGTCATAGACGTACGAGGGACGGATAACTGGGAGAGTATTCAGACCTATGCCAATCTTGAACCCAGGTTTTCATTTAAGTATCAAACGGACCCTACCACCTCGATCAAGGGGAGTTACAATAGAATGGCACAGTATATTCACTTGATCTCTAATACTACCGCATCCAATCCTCTTGATGTGTGGACTCCTAGCTCTAACAATATCAAACCACAGATTGGTGAGCAGTGGGCTCTCGGATTATTCAAAAATTTCAGTGGCAACATGTTTGAGACTTCCGTCGAGGTCTACTACAAGCGAAACCAAAACCAAATTGATTATATCGATGGTGCAGACTTACTGTTAAATGAATTTTTAGAGGGAGATCTTTTAGTGGGAGATGGACGTGCCTATGGTGCGGAGTTTTATGTCAAGAAAAACAAAGGTAAGTTGACGGGTTGGGTTAGCTACACATTGAGTAGAAGTGAATTACAAGTGGATGGGATCAATAACGGAGAGTGGTATCCAACCAGATTCGATCAAACTCACAATCTTACATTTGCAGGATTTTATGACTTATCAGAAAGGTGGTCGCTTTCTGCTAATTTCACCTGGATCAGCGGTACACCGACCACTTTCCCAACGGATCGCTTCATACAGCAAGGCTACGTGATCCCCCGTATAGATGACAATGCCAGGAACAATGTTAGGATACCTGACTATCATCGTTTGGACATTTCTGCCACTCGCTATGGGAAAAAGTTTAAGAAGAATGGCAAACCTAGGAAGGTAGAAGATTTTATGGTATTTACTATATACAATCTATATAGCCGTAAAAACCCATTCTCTATCTATTTTGCTCAAGAAGACGGACGGCCACCCGAGGGTCAAAACATTACAACGGAAGCCAGGCAAGTTTCTATAATCGGTTCGTTTTTCCCATCTATATCCTACAACCTGAAGTTTTAAAGAAGTCATGAGAAATCTATTTATATATCTTTTGTTTTTCGCAGCTATTGTAAGTGCCTGCGATGATCGTATAGACGTAGCGCTGGATGGTTCCGATCCGATTCTTGTTGTCGATGCCTGGATTACCAGACAAGCGCAGCCGCAAGTGATCAAGTTATCATTGAGTCAAGCTTACTTTGACAATACGAATCCTCCAACTGTGACGGGCGCTACTGTAACTGTAACAGATGAAGATGGTGTGGTTTTTAACTTTCCAGAGCAGGATGCGGGCAACTATGTTTGGACACCACAAAATGCAACGGATTCCTTTGGTACCGTAGGGAAAAACTATTTCCTCTCTGTCGCATTGGCAGATGGTAATCAGTTTAGCAGTGCTGCCAGATTAGGGAGATCCCCAGCTGTGGATAGCGTGACGTTTCGGTTTGAGGAGGAAGAAGAGTTCTTTCCTGAGGAATCTTATCTGGCAGAGCTGTGGGCAAGAGATTTTGAAGGTGTAGGGGACACCTACTGGATCAAGGCTTGGAAAAACAACGTGTATCTTAATCGACCAGAAGAAATCAACATCGCATTTGATGCTGGGTTTTCGGAAGGTGCGGCGGTAGATGGAGACATCTTCATAAGGCCTATACGTGAGGCAGTCAACCCATTTGATGAAGATGAAGACGATGAAGTCTTGAGGCCATTTGAAATGGGAGACTCTCTCTATATAGAGATTCACTCACTTAATAGAGAGTCTTTCTTCTATATACAACAGATTCAGGTGCAGATAGACAGGCCCGGAGGTTTTGGTGAATTGTTTTCTGCACCCCTGGCAAACGTAGGGACCAATATTATTCCCTCTGAGTCAAATCCAGATGTAGAAGTGGCAGGGTTCTTTAATGTGGCTTCTGTCACTGCCGGAGGGCGCACACTCACTGAAGATGCGGTAAGACAGGAGGAATAATCAAGAGGGCTTTCTGGCCCTTACCATTTCTTTTTTTCCCATAGCTCCTGGTAGTGATTCCACCTCAAAGCCTGTGGCTAGGAGGTTTCGTTTAAACTGTCCTTGTGCGCAATAGGTGACGAGTATTCCTCCAGTCGCCAGGCTCCGGTAACATTTCTGGATATTGGGGAGGCTCCAAACCGCTGCTTGCTTGGAGGGTGCGAAAGCATCGAAAAATATTACATCGAAATTTTTCTCAGGTTGATAACTTTCCAACGTCTCCTGTCTTTTCAGAAATTGGAAATGCTCAAAGTCATGCCTGACATCCCAAGAGTGATCATGAAGTGCTTGCAATGCCTTTGACCATCTCGGCTGATCGCTGAAGTAATTGAGTTGCTGATAGATTTCCGGTGGTATAGGGTAGGGTTCAAGTGTTTCAAACTCTAAATTGACCATCCTTTGCTGTGCAAACTGATAAGCCAAAACAGCATTTAACCCAGTTCCAAAACCTATCTCAAGAATAGAAATTTTTTCTCTCTCATGATATAGGTATTCAAGCCCCGATTCAATAAAGACCTGTACCGATTCCCCCATTGCTCCGCGCCATGAATGATAAGTTTCATTGAGAGCTACATTGAGGAGGGTATGTGACCCATCATCAGTTTTGATGATCTTCAGATTTTTTGAGTCCATTATTCAGAAATATATACGCGCTTGACTCGGTGACTGATACTGGTCAGAATCTCATAGGGAATAGTTTCAGCCCAACCCGCTAGGTCCTGTATGCTCGGGGAATGCCCAAAAACCTCTACTAAGTCTCCTTCCTTGGCCTCTTGCCCAGTGACATCGATCATAGTCATATCCATGCAGATATTACCGATTGTAGGTACGAGTTGTTCATGCAGGTTTACCTTACCTTGGCCATTGCCAAATACGCGGAGATATCCATCAGCATACCCGATGGGTATGACAGCCAACTCCATGTCTCGCTGAGCTTTTCCACTACGAGAGTAGCCTATAGATTCACCTTTTTTTACTTGCTTGATCTGCGAGATATGCGTCTTCAAACTACTGATGGGGTCAAGTAACCTTTGAGAGGAGGAGTCAAACCCATACAGGCCGATACCAAGCCTGACCATGTCAAAATGGTATTTAGGCCAGCGGATGATACCAACGGAGTTCACCGCATGTTTGATAGGTTGATAACCTATGGCTCCAGCGATTTTATCATAGCATCTATCAAACAGGTCTGCTTGTTTCCTGGTAAATTGATCTTCGCCTGGATCGTCGGCACTGGAAAAATGGGTAAAAATACTGGCGATTTTTAGCTTGGATGCAGAATTGACCAGGGAAACAAGTTCGTCAAGCTCTTGCTCTCGAAAACCCAGACGATTCATTCCAGACTCTATTTTGAGATGTATTGGCACCTCTATTTGAAGGCTTAGTAGTTCTCGGAGTCCGGCGATATTAAAAATCTCTGGTTCGAGATTGTACCGCTCCAGGGTCTTAAAAGTGGAAACTGGCGGGTTCATAATCATGATAGGTAGCTTGATACCAGCATTCCGCAGCTCAATAGCTTCATCTGCGTAGGCCACTCCTAGATAATCAATATTGTGGAACTGCAATAGGTTAGCGATTTCCCTGCTGCCACCTCCGTAGCCGAAGGCCTTCACCATGACCATTATCCTGGTGTTGGATTCTATCAGGCTCTTATATTGGTTCAGGTTTCTGATAAGGGCCTGGAAGTTTACCTCTAGGATGGTGCGATGCTGCTTTTCCTCCAAGGCGGCAACAACTTTTTCAAACTCAAAATTTCGAGCTCCTTTGATGAGTATCGTTTCCTTATAGAACTCCGGCAGATTTTTCAAAAGGGAGTCAGTGTCGGGAAACGATTGATTTGGGACAGCAAATGAATACTTCGAGATAAATGCCCCAACGCCGATAAGTCTATCTATTTTGCTGTGAACCAGCATTTCATCAAACTTCTGGTAAAGGACTTGCTCTGTTTCTCCAGTTTGCAAAAAATCAGATACAATGACGGTTTTCGACGTATTGCCCGATTGGCTGCGCAAAAAATCCAGCGCTACAGACAAACCTTGTAGGTCATTATTGTAGCTGTCATCAACCAATTGACACTGATTGATACCACTTTTTAGCGTTAGTCTCATATCAAGAGGCTGTATCATATCCAGACCTCTTTGTATTTCTTCCTGTCGTAATCCAAGCAAAATGGCTGCGGTGATGGCATGCAATATGTTTTCCACAGATGATTGGAAAGCTGACGGAAGAATGAATTTTGCTGTTTTGCATTGAAAAGATGCCAGGCAATGATTGCTATCTATCTGATAATAAAAATCTGCGTCTTGATCTTGGGTTGACCACCGTATTATTTCTGAGGGATTTGATTTTTCTAAAGTTTGCACAACAGTTTTATGCTCTGCTCTGCAGATCACCTGTTTGCAGCCCCCGAAAAGAGCAGATTTTTCAATTGCTTTCTGCTTACGGTTCTCAAATCCCTGATCATGTGCTGGGCCGATATTGGTGAAGATCCCAATATCAGGTCTGATGACTTGTGCCAGCTGATGCATTTCACCGGTAGTTGAAATACCCGCTTCGAATATGCCTATCTCGTGGTGGATGTTCATTTCCCATACAGATAGAGGCACACCTATTTGAGAGTTATAGCTGCCAGGACTTTTGACAACATGGCGTTTTTGCGTCAGTAACGTACCCAGCCATTCTTTAACTGTCGTCTTGCCATTGCTGCCTGTGATGGCGATAACAGGGTATTGGAACGCTTGGCGGTGATGAGCTGCGATCTCCTGTAATGCCACCACACTAGATTTCACTTGAAAAACATCTGCACCCGGAAAAGACTGGATATCTACAGATCGGTCAATGATAAACTGGCGAATACCTTTCTCATAAGCATCATTTATGTAGTCATGACCATCACGGTTAGCGCCTCTAATAGCAAAAAACAGTGTTTTAGCAGGAACTCTCACTAACCTGGAATCTGTGGAGAGATATTCAAATGAGTGTTTGGCACCTGTCAATAGCTGACCCGATAAGATTTCTTTGAGCGTATGGAATCGCATGACTCTAAATTATGAATTCCATCTCATACTGGTCCAGTTGGTTTTCAAAGCCACAGGTTGTGAGATAGGAGTGAATGTCTCCTGCTGTTTCAGGAATATTGAGAATGGTCAAAGGCATATTGCCAACTAAGTGCTGGACCTTTCCTAATAATGCCATTAGTACTTCTGCTGGTTGCGATGATTCTATTCCTATTTGCGAGATACGTCCTGTTTTTGGCTGAAACAAAACATATCCAACCACATCTTCCCTAGATATAGCTTCTAACAAGACCTCATGATCTTGAGAAGTGAGGACATGGTCATTTGAGTCTACGAAGAGCGCGTCATAGTTTTTAATTGATTCATATTTCTGGGGCATCCACGATTCACAATGCTGGATTTTGATATTCGAGGATTCTGAGGGCGAATAGATGTCACCTGACTTGTAGCACTTGACTCTTTGCAAGATCCGATAGCCCATTTTTTTGTACAACTTGATGGCTTTCTCATTGGTGGTGATCACTTCCAGTACGATCCGTTGTGCAAATTGAGGCAGAACCTCCGACAGCATCAGGTCATGAATATCAGCAATAATCCTTTGTCCTCTGGCTTTTGGTATCACACCTGTACCTCCATTGTAAAGTGTGTTTTTGCCGCGATATAGGTTTTTGGCATGAAGAAGGAAAGCTATTGGTTTTTCGTCCTGCCAGGCCAGGTATGAAAATCTGTCTTGGATTCTGAGTTTCCTGAATAACCTGCCATAAAACTGGTCCAAAGTTGGACGCATTGGAACCTCATAGTCTGAAAATGCCGCTATGAAGCAGCTGTGCAATGCCTCTAGATCAGATGACTGAAATGGACGGATGTCCATCAGTCTTCATGAAAAGCTAATAGTGGGATTTTGATATCAATGGCAACGGATTTTGTGATTGATCGCCTAAACAGTCGTTCAAATAGATTGTGTTTTCTAGGTAGCATAGCAAGGGTGTCTAGCTGATGAGTCCCTGAAAACTCCATAATACCTTTCGCGATTGATTTGTACTCAATAGTACGTACCGATGAAGGGATATCAGAAAGCTGGTCACAGATTTCCTCAACTTCTCGTTGCTCTTTGAGGCTAATTTTACTGGCATCGTCAATGACATGGAAGACCAGAACTTCCGAATCAAAGGTTTTCGCAAACCAATTGAGGATATCCAATGTTCCATACCCCTCAATTTTCGAGAAATCTGAGGCGAACCCTATTCTTTTGGGGTTGAAATCCTTATAGTTCTCCGGAATAACAAGAACAGGCACATTGGACGAACCAATAATATCTGTGGCGTGAGTGCCCAAAAGATGTTCCATTTCTTCATGCTCCTCTCTGGTACCCATGATGATCAAATCAATGTCTTTGGTTTCGGCCTCCGTGTAAATAGCATCAGTTAGATAAGATACAAATCGATCGGCATCATGAGGGACATCTTTCAATTCAATGAGTTCTGACTCTAATTCATCAAATGATAGTTTGACTTGTGCCTCGTAGTCTCCAACGATGCTTTCGATCAGGCTGCCACCGGCGAGGTCCGGATGTGGGGTGTGGACATGCACGGCATTGACCATGTGTATCTTGGCACCAACTTTTTTAGCAACGGCAATTGCTATCTTGAGGGCGTTCTTAGAACAACTGCTAAAATCGACTGGTACGAGAATATTTTTGACCTCCATTTTTGGGTAGTTTCTACTTTCATAAAAATAGCCTTAACTGAAAATATTTCCTAAAGATTTTGGTTTAGCGAAACACTTATCGCAATTTGATTTAAAATACATCGAAACAAACCGGATAGGAACATGCAAACGCCTCTATTTGATCGAGATCTGAGTTGGTTGTCCTTCAATTATCGCGTCCTGCTAGAAGCCCAAAATCCGGAAGTTCCTCTACTGGAGAGATTGCGTTTTGCTGCTATATATTCATCAAACCTTGATGAATTTTTCAGAGTACGAGTAGCTGATATCCGATCTATCGAGTTGGTAGACAAAAAGAAGATCAATGATCAGTTGGACCTCGACCCAAGCGGTTTGCTACATGACATTCATGAGGAGGTCAAGCGACAATTAGAAGAATACGGTAGGACGCTTGTCCAAATACTCAAAGCCTTAAAGTCGGAAGGGATCGAAATCCTTCAGGATCCAAAACGTTTTTCGGCTGCCCAAAAAGCCTCTATGCTTCACTTCTTTAAGACGAAAATCTTGTCATTTTTGCGGCCCGTCTTTTTTGAGGAGAATATTGAGCATGTATTTCTTGATAATCAAGCATTGTATTTGGCGATCACATTGAGTAATGGCGAGAACACGAGACATGCATACCTAAACATTCCATCAGCCAATCTGCCCCGTTTTATGATCCTACCTTCATCCAAAGAAGGGCATTTTCCATTTGTATTTCTAGACGATATAGTTCGTGAACACCTTGACTTGGTTTTTCCAGGGCATGAGATTGTTGAGTGCAAGAGTATCAAGCTCAATAAGGACGCTGATCTACATATAGAAGATGAATACAGCGGAGACCTTGTGGAGAAGATCGAGAAGCAGATCAGTAAGCGAAACCTGGGGCGACCATCCAGATTCCTATATGACCAGACGATGTCTGAGGATCTTTTGAAACGGCTGAAGAAGGCCTTTTACCTGAAAAAGGCAGATTTGGTTGCCGGTGGCCGCTATCATAATCTCAACGACTTCTTTCAGATCACCAATCCTGTAGGCAAAACGCACTTGGAATATGCGAAACTAGAGCCCGTAAATCATAAAGAGATAGACAGTCATCGTTCCGTATTTGAGGCTATCGATGAGGCTGATCGCATGCTACATTTCCCTTATCAATCTTATGATTATGTCTTGCAATTTTTCAATGAGGCGGCCATTGATCCAAGCGTCAAGGAGATTAACGTCACCTTTTATCGAATGGCCAATGATTCCCTAATTGGTGAAGCACTGATCAGTGCTGCACGAAATGGCAAAAAGGTGGTCGTTTTTATGGAGCTAAAAGCCAGGTTTGACGAAGCCAATAACCTGCAATGGGCAGTGAGGATGAAGGAAGCTGGTATTAGGATCGTCTACAGTATGCCGGGCCTCAAGGTGCATGCGAAGGTGGCTTTAGTCAGAAAAAAGATTGGCGAAGACAAACGTTATTATGGGTTTTTCGGTACCGGCAACCTCAATGAAAAGACAGCTAAGATTTACTGTGATCATGGTTTACTGACCGCAAATCAGGAGATGAACAGGGAGTTGGCTCAGGTATTCAAGTTTCTTCATAAGAGAAAAAAGCCATCTGCATTCGAGCGATTGATTGTCTCCCAATTTGGAGCTGTGGAGGCCTTCCAAGCTTTAATGGATCATGAAATTGACAGGGCCAAAAAGGGAAAACCAGCGAAAATGATCTTGAAGGTCAACAACCTGGAAGAGGCCAATATGATCAATAAGATATATGAAGCAGCAGCTGCTGGCGTAGATGTCACGCTATTAGTACGTAGTATCTGCTGTATTGTACCTGGCACTCATGGGATCAGGGTATTGCGATTAGTAGATCGATATCTTGAGCATGCCCGTGTGTTTTATTTTTATCGCGACGGACAAGAGCAGGTATTCCTGGGGTCATCTGATTGGATGACACGCAATCTTCATCGTCGTGTGGAGGTGACTTTTCCCGTTGTAGATCAAAAGCTTCGACAGCAGATCCTGGAGATCATTCGATTGCAGATTGCCGACAATACTAAGCTTTCGGAGTTGTCTCCGGCTATGGAAAACTCGCCAGCAGCCTCGAAGAAGGTTAAGGTGAATGCCCAACTAAGCACTTATCACCATGTTGCTCAGTGGCACAAATGATTGTCAGTAAGGATAAGGTGCTTTAAAGAAGACTTCAGCAATGACAAATGATAAGATCGAGATCACAAAACCAAACATGAATACCGTGTAGCTGATCCGTAGCAATTTGTATTTCTTCCCAAGTACGACTCCCAAGAAATAAATATCTCGTATCAGGCTGGAGTATAGGTAGTTAGCATCCTTCAGCATTTCCTTCATACCCCATTCATAATCAGGGAGGTCCATTGAGTGAAAGTTGCCGAAAAAGAGGAGGTTGGTTTTTTTCTGATGGATATCATCCCTGGTAAATTTCCCGCGGCTCACATTGGGTCTGGTGGCCAGGATAGCAAATACAATTGTAATCAGGCAGACTATGGTCATGATCAATGAGGGTATCATTAAGTGGGGGTATTCCTCAAGTTTCCTTAAGATAACTGAGACCAACACGGATAAAATGATTGAGTTAATGGAGATCATAATGTTGGCCTTGTTGTCAGCCATACCACTCAAATCCAGGTGATTTTTAGAGGTCAGTCGAAACATCGTTTCTATTCCGCGTGTCGGAGTCAGCTCCTTGGTCTTTTGTAGCTTCAGTTGGAGTTCCTCTATTTTTCGCTGAAGTTTCTCCGATTCCTTGCCGCCCTTCATCTCTTTAAGTTTCTTCTCCACTTCTTTCAGATTTTCTTGTTCTTTTTCTCCAAAGGTCTTCTGAGCATATTCGGTAAAAAATTGATGTTCTCCAATGAAAGTTTGGTTCATTTTCATCCACTGCTTTTTGGAGATTTTTTCACCTTGGGTGTGGCTCATTTCTTTGTGTAGCAGATTCGATTTCTCAAAGTAGTCCTCGGTACCCAGGTGCATCAGGTCAGCATCGCAGATCACTTGTTCCATCAGGTTTTGAGGATTTTGAGGCATGGTTGTAGCCAGGATACAGGCTTTTACCTGATCTGCTTTTTCTGATGCATAATGATGTTTGTCCAGAAAGGCTAAAGCCATTTCCGCACTTCGTTCCTCATGAGCTTCCATGGTTTCGGAATAGCCCAGGTCGTGAAACCACCCCGCAACAGTTGCGATTTCCAATTGCTCGTCAGTAAGTCCCGATTCTTTTCCAATCAGCTCGACAGCTTCTACAACTCCAATCGTATGCTCCAGGGAGTGATACAGGATTTCCTCAGGGAGTTTTGTAGATAAGATATCCTTGGCATATGCCTGTGAGAGATCGACAATAGAAGAGCTTTTAGCCATTTTATGGAAATTGAAGTGATCAATCTACCAAAAAAATGACAATCCTGCTATTACGGTTTCAGACACAGATCGAATTAATGGACATTGGGTGAATCGATCCAAGGAAATCCACGTAAATTAGAACAGCTTTTTGACCACTTTCTGTTAGATGATGTTAACCATTTTTACGTACCTCTCAAAATTGTCTTTGGCCTTTGTGCTTTTCTGGCCGTTGCTACCTACGACAGGTTGCAGCAGTCCAGGTTTCGGTACTCAGGCAGATAGCCTGTTCCTGGTTTTGGACAATGCCGAAACCTATTACAATCTCAAGAAACCTGACCAAAAGTACTTTCTTCCCTATGTGTTGTCTGAAATTTCCGGGCTCGACTATATCGGCGAAGATCAGGTGATTTGCGTAGAAGACGAGGGTGGCAAAGCTTACATTTACGATTTCAAAGCGCGGAACATTGTGCATTCTATCGCATTTGCCAAGCCTGGAGATTACGAAGGAGTAGAGATGATTGGCGATGAAGTCTTTGTGCTGGAGAGCGATGGGGATGTTTATCGCTTTACCTATACGAGCGAAAAAAAGAGCAAAAGCAAAAAATACGAAACAGACCTGACCCGGGAAAACGACACGGAAGGACTTGGCTTTGATCCCGTCAACAATATGCTGCTGATCGCATGTAAAGAAGAGGGTGAAGTAGATAAAAATAAAGTTAAGGGGAAAGCAATCTATGCATTTGATCAAGAAGATGAGAAGCTCAAGCGCAAACCACGATTCAACATTACTAATAAGGATTTGGTCAAATTTTTTGAGTCACATAAGGATCGATCTTACGAAGCAGAAAGATTAAAGTTTGAACCCTCCGGCATTGCTTACCATCCGATAGAGAAAGCGTTTTATCTGCTGGCTTCAGTAGGTAAGTTGCTCGTCGTTTTAGATCAGCAAGGCAACATCAAAACTACTTACCCTATATCTCCCAGAATACTTAATCAGCCAGAAGGTATTTGCTTTGCTCCGAATGGGGATATGTACATCAGTTCAGAAGGTGAGGGCGATCGTGGGTACATTATGAAATTTGTCATGCGACGAAAATGACTTGTTCAATTACGCATAAGATATGCTTTGATAACCAGGAAATGGCAGAGGAGGCATTGATTCAAAATCATGGGAGGCATCATTATGCCAGAGGCCAGGGACCTGTCAACTTCTATCGATGCGATCATTGTGGCACTTTTCACTTCACTTCAAAAGGACCTGCTCATCCTAAGCTATCTGATCCTGAGGTGCAAAAAAGGATTAAGTTGGAGCGGGAAGCCAATGATTGGTCAAGCAGGCTTCGTTGATGTTTGCCTTAAAATTGAAGTTTCTTATCCGCCGCAGTTGGTCATTTGTAGCCTCCAGGTAACCAAAACCGGCAGTTTTTTCGTTCTTACTCACCAATGATTCGCAGAAGATTTCTAAAAGGTTTATTGGGGAGCCTCGCCTCATTCCTCACTGGCAGCGTGATGGCTTACGGGAAGGAATGTACTACCTCTTCGGATGATGAAGGACCCTACTTCAAGCAAGGTGCTCCTTTTAGAGAACAAATATTTGATGAGGCTCCTGAAAATCAGGAAGTACTCTTGATCAGCGGATTTATCAAGTCTGACTGTCACCAATTGGTGGGAGATGGCGTTGTAGATGTTTGGCAAGCTGGCCCCAACAAGCGATACGACCTTTCGGATCAATATCAGTTTCGCGGTAAAGTGCGGATCGATTCGAAAGGGTTTTATCAAGTCAAAACCCTGGTACCACCGATATATCCCGGTCGTCCCATGCATATTCATTTCAAGGTAAGTGCGAAAGGCTACCAGACTCTTACTACACAAATGTATTTTTCCGATGACGAGTCCAGGCATTCCGATTGGCTCTATCGACGCAATGATGGGGCTTCGCGTTCTGTATCTATAGATCGCAGCGAAAAGCCATCCAGGGCGCAGTTTGATATTTTTCTCAAGAGCAATTCTTAAACCCAAGCCTCTTTTTCATCAAGTGCGGACATGAGGTCAGGGTATCTAAATGAAAAGTCAGTGGCCTCCACAAACTGCGTGGGATTGATAATCTTAAAACCATTGGACTCTTCGAGGTCAAATTTTGGCTCAGGTCTGTTGAGAGATTTAGCTGACTTCAAATAGAAATCTTTTTTAGTCGGGTGATTGGGTGCTGCGAGGTGAAATGTCTTGCGCCACTGATTTTGTTTGATAATAGCAATAATCGCGTAGATAATATCCTGCTGATGGATAAGGTTGACAGGTTGGTCAGCGCCTTTCACGACTTTACCAGAAGTAAAAAATCTTCCGGGATGCCTGCCAGGACCGATGAGTCCCGCTGCACGTAGTATGGTGGTAGAGCAGTACTTGCGGACCAATTGTTCTATTTCCAGTAGAGAAATCCCAGACCTGCTAACGCAATTTGGATCAGCATCATTTACAAGAATCTCACGGCCTATCGACGGATAAACTCCGGTGGAGCTAACTAAGATGACTTGCGCGGTTGACGAGACAGCAGAACAAATATATTTCAATTGATTGCTGTGAAAATCAGATTCACCCTCCCGATTTCTCGGGGGCATATTGATAACTAAAACATCACATTCGAAAAAATCTTGTACGGGTTGAGCAGGAAGCGGAATAAGGTCAATTACATAAGCTTTGATGTCATTGTCATATAGAACCTTAGCCCTTTCTTTGGACCTGGTACTTCCTTTGACATAATACCCATGTCTGACCAATTCGGCACCAAGTGGTAAACCGAGCCATCCACATCCGAGAATACTTATCGTTTGCATGATTGGCGTGTGTTTCGAACTGCTAAGGGAATTTTGTTGATGATAGAAAGGAAATGAAAGGAGTGGGATATACTGGATTCGAACCAGTGACCTCTGCCCTGTCAAGGCAGCGCTCTAAACCAACTGAGCTAATATCCCATGAAGTCCACAAATCTAAATAATCAAAGAAGAAAATGGTCAAATTTTTCTACCGTATCGTTGATATGAGAACATGGGGTATTTTTTTCAACTTCTGGATCTTGAGGAAGATCACCTCTCCGGCTAAGATCGATCAGTGATCCTTAAAGAAGACTTACATAACTTATTGCCAACCCAAAAAAGAACCACAATAATGAAAAAGATAAGTGATCTGAACGAGCTGATGGTTGAGCAATTGAGAGATTTGTACCACAGCGAGACTTACATATTGCCTTATATCCAGGCTTTTCGCGATAGCGTTATCGATGTCACGCTCAGGCATCAGGTGGCATGCTACGAAGAACAGACCCATGAGCAAATACTGAGACTCAAGCGGGTTTTTAATACGTTGTTTACTCAAAAAAGGGGGGAAGCTTGTGAAGCCATGCAGACTATGATAAAAGAATCAGAAGCCCTGCTCAGTAGATGTACTACTCTGCCGGTAAGGGACGCTGCTATCATAGTCGCTTTACAGCACATGATCCACTACAAGATAGCCAGTTACGGAGCTATATGCACTTACGCGAAGCTTCTGGAGCTGTATGATCCACTCGCGATTTTGCATGAAAACTTGGAACTTGAAAAAAAGGCTGATCAGAGACTCAAACACATCGCTGAGGCAATTGTGGATGCGAAAGCTGTTCAATATTAAGAATAAGGGTGTCAAAAGCTAATTACCTCATAGCTTCTGACACCGTACACTCATTTGTGATTATTCTACAACACTTCCAGTGAAATAAAGCGTTGTGAATTCTGGGCTGTCAGAAGTTCTTACCTGAATGTTTTTTCGGAATACTCCTGTTTTTCCGCTTCTAAACTCCGCGGTGATACCAGCGGAAGCACCAGGCTCAATAGGGGCTTTTTCGTAGTCTACTACCGTACATCCGCAAGAGCCTTTGGCCTCCAGGATTGTCACAGCTTGCAAACTCTCATTTGTAAATTCAAAAGTGAAGGATTTCTTTTCATCTTTTGTTACGGTACCCAAGTCAATTTCCATGGTTGTCCACGTGATACTCGGGGCCATTCCAGCGACCACTGCTACAGCGATCCCAAGAAAAAGGGTTGTCATGAATTTTCGCATTTTCAAATAATTTTTGTTTCGGTCAAATGTGAATCATCACTGGCTAAACCATTGTTAATGAGTTGGTAATAGGTGTTAATGAAGTGTTAAAGTGTCTGTCGGAAGCATGAAAGACTATAATTTTATTGAAATGAATAATGCACCAATCAGGATTTTGGTCGTGTTGGCCATGCTCAGTTTGTTTGGGATCATTGCCACTCAGGTCTATTGGGTCAACAAGGCCGTCCGCAATCAAGAGCAGCAGTTTAACCATGGAGTGCAGATGGCATTGCGTAATGTGGTGGAGTTGCTTTGTGAGGCCAACGGCACTGAAGCTACATCCAATAACCCCGTTGAGCTTGTTTCTAACAATTACTTCGTCGTCAGGACCAATAACAATATCAACTTGGAGTCGCTCGAATACTTTCTCCAGGCGGAGTTTGAGAAAAAATCTATTCAACTGGACTTCGAGTACGGCGTTTACGATTGTAGTTCGGATCGCATGGTTTATGGAGATTTTTTTGCTTTAAAAGCTTCACAGGAGAAACATGGTCCGCTGCCCTCGTTAGAAGCTGATGAGTACTATTTTGGAGTTTACTTTCCATCTAAGTCAGCTGGCATCTTCGGTGAGATGGACCTATGGAAATTCACCACTGGACTAACCGTGGTCGTTATTATCTTTTTTGGATATGCACTTCTAGTCATACTGAAGCAAAGGCGTCTCAGTGTAGTACAGCGAGACTTTATCAACAATATTACACATGAGCTTAAAACACCGCTTGCTACTTTGAAAGTAGCGGCTGAAGTGCTCAAAGAACATCATGAAGGGAAGGAAGAAAGAATTGCTCGATATGCCTCTATTGTCACAGCTGAAAGTGGGAGACTGGAACGACAAGTAGAGCAATTGCTAAAAAGCGCACTTCTTGACCAGAAGGTGGAAATAGAAAAGCAACCCGTTTCAGTCTCTGGACTGCTAGAAAGTCTCAAAGTGAGGTTTGACTATTCACTACAAAAAGCGAATAAGAAGTTGCAGGTAAAACCACTCGCTGAGGAAGTTCAGGTTTTAGGAGATCCCTTTTTACTGGAAACAGCGTTGCACAACTTGGTAGACAATGCCATCAAATACGGTGGAGACCGGATCATAGTCGAAGCCTTTGATGACGGAAAGTCGGTTTCAATTAAAGTCCAGGATAATGGACCAGGTATTCCTGGGAAAGAGCAGAAAAAGATCTTTCAAAGATTTTATCGTCTGACAAAAGGAGATCTTCACGATACCAAAGGTTTTGGTCTGGGCCTTCATTTTGTCAAAAAGGTTGCGGAGCGGTTTCAAGGAAAAGTACTCATCGCTTGTGGAGAGGACTGCACTTTCACACTCAAACTTAAAAAATATGAATAGTACAAGCTTGCTATTGGTAGAAGATGACGAGCACTTGGGTTTCGTCATAACAGATAATCTTAAGCAGCGTGATTTTGATGTGTTATGGGTCAGGGATGGTGCCGAGGGGTTGAAGGCCTTCGAGGTGGGTGGTTTTGATTTATGCATTCTGGATATCATGATGCCCAGGATGGATGGATTCTCCTTGGCTAAAGCTATTCGTGAGCAGGACGAGTTTGTACCGATTATATTCTTGACTGCCAAGTCATTAGAAGAGGATAAGCTAAAGGGATTTGAAATAGGCGGAGATGATTACCTTACCAAGCCATTCTCCGTTAAGGAACTGGAGTACCGTATCCGAGTTTTTTTGAGAAGAAACATTGCCTCTAGTGAGGATGTAAGCGAGAAGAGACTCAATGTAGGTGCCTTTGCATATGACAAGCACAATTTGCTACTGAAAAACGGGGAAGCTTGCTACACGCTTACCCAAATGGAAGGCGATCTGCTTCAACTGCTCTTGAGTTATCGGAATACGCTAGTCAAAAGAGAAGAGATCTTAGTGAAGATTTGGGGAGAAAATGATTACTTCAAGGGAAGGAGCCTGGACGTATTTATCTCCAGGCTCAGAAAATATCTCAAAGCCGATCCTACCATTGAGATCAGGAATCACCATGGTGTGGGTTTTACCCTGATCTGCTAGTCGATCCGTCGGAGTTCTTACTTCTGCTAGTACCTTACCCTACAGAGGAGCGACACAAAACTAATATGAGGTTTCACGTTATGAAGTTTTGATATGGCGCTATGTGCTTGATGATCAAATTGACATTGTTAAAAGCCCTTTAACTATTGTTAAAATTGGTTAATCGTGAATCAGGCTATGACCTTCCCCGTACATTTGAGGTATGAACAGGGTGAGTTTGCGATGGATCATTGGCCTGATGAGTGCCTCATTGCTAGCGCTAATCGCATTTCAGTTTTATTGGATCGATACGGTGATTTCAGCAAATGAAGACCGGTTCCGCCAAGATGTGATGGAGTCTCTGCAAGCGGTGGCCAAAAAACTAGAAAAACGCGAAGCAGTTTACTTGGTCAATCAGCAATTACAACCCTTAAGGCAGGATTTCGGAACCCCATTTGCATCTTCTTATCAGCAGAGTGCCTCTATGTCTTTTACCTGGAATGATACCCTGGAAGCTGGAGAGTCCATCAACTTTCAATTCAACCTTACCGACACAGGCTTTTACTCCACTAATTCCGCTGCTACCTTGGAAATTACCCAAGAGATCATGGTCAATGGGCCAGACAAGATTCGGAGACAGATAGCTGCCCAGGAAAATCAATATGCCCGACAGCAATATTTACAGAAGGTGGCTAACAAATCTGATTTGGTATTTGATGTGTTAGAAAATATGATGGTGACCGAACGGGCCATCGCTAAAAGGATCGATCCCATTGAGCTTGATTCCATGCTACTGCTGGAGTTCTCTCAAAGAGGGATCACTACAACCTACAATTATGGGGTGATATCCCCCATACAAAATCGATTTGTTGCTTTAAAAAAGGCTGGGCAAGATGAGAAATTGGTGAGTAGTGATTTCCGAGCCACTTTGTTTCCCAATGACCTATTCGGTGATCAGCATTTGCTTTCGGTGTATTTTCCATCCAAAACAGAGTTTTTGTTTGGGAAAATTTGGTTGACTATGGCAAGCTCAGGATTATTGGCTTTGATTATTACCTTTTGCTTTGGTTATGCAGCATACACGATTATCAAGCAAAAGAAGCTCTCTGAAATGAAAAATGATTTTGTCAATAACATGACGCATGAACTCAAAACGCCGATAGCCACTGTAGGCTTAGCCGTGGAAGCTTTGAGAGACAATGAAATAGCAAAAGTGGCCTCCATGCACGATCGGTATCTTAGGGTTATAGATGAAGAAAACAAACGATTGGGCCAGCACGTGGAAAAGGTGTTGCAGATGGCGACAATGGAAAAAAACCGCATAAAACTGAAGCTAGAGTATGTAGATATGCATGAAGTTATTGCCGAAGCGAAGAAAAAGATGGAATTGCAAATCGAGCGTAGAGAGGGGACGATAGAGACATATTTTAATGCTTCCAAATCAATCGTAAGAGGTGATGCATCGCACCTGATGAATGTCGTCATGAACTTATTGGACAATGCCAACAAGTACTCTCCTGATATTCCCCGAATAGCCATTAGGACCGAAAATGGCACCAACAAATTCACAATCTCCGTCCAGGACCACGGCCTGGGTATGAGTAATGAATCTGTCAAGCAGATCTTTCAAAAATTTTATCGGGTCCCAAAAGGCAACCTACATGATGTGAAGGGCTTCGGATTGGGACTAGCCTACGTCAAAAGTGTTGTCGATCAGCACGGAGGAGAGGTAGAGGTCGAAAGTGACCTCGGCCGCGGGAGCAAATTTTATATCATTTTACCCCTGACAGATGAGTAAACCTAAACTACTTATTGTTGAAGATGACCCTAATCTGGGTCAGATTCTAAGTGAATATCTGTCTTTGAAAGGCTTCGACACCTTGTTGAAAATAGATGGAGAGGTGGGTCTCAGAGCTTTTCTTGAAGAACCGTTTGATTTGTGCATCCTGGACCTGATGATGCCTAAAAAGGATGGCTTTACCCTGGCAAAAGAGATTAGGGAAATCAATAATAATATCCCAATTATATTTTTGACGGCGAAGTCCATGAAGGAAGATGTCATTCTCGGGTTTAAAGTGGGTGCCGATGACTATATCACCAAGCCTTTTAGCATGGAAGAACTCCTAATGCGGATCAACGCTGTGCTGAAACGAACTAAGAAAGAGGAGCAAGCTCCACCGTTTCCCTCCGAATTTGTTTTAGGAGGCTTCAGGTATTATCATGAAGAAAACAGGCTCAACACTCCTGATGAGGAAATCAAGCTGACCACCAAGGAAAATGAACTCCTCAAGATTTTCCTGGAGAATCTAAACAAGACAGTTAGCCGTAGCATCGCATTAAAAAAAATATGGAAAGATGATAGTTATTTTAATGCGCGTAGCATGGATGTTTACATTGCGAAACTCCGAAAATACTTGAGGGCAGACGAGTCTATAAAAATCGTTACTGTGCACGGTGAAGGATTCAAGTTGGTGCACTTGAATTGAAGTCTGCTGATTATATTTGTATACCCGCTGACGACATTTACCCAAGGTCACCCGCAGGACATCATTTTTGTACAGTCACTTGATTTTTAAATGCAATTAGTCCCGTCTATTACTGTCATTAAGGGTCGAACCATCCGACTGACACAAGGCAATTACGATCAGGAAAAAGTCTATGACGACAGCCCATTGGATGTAGCCATAAAGTTTGAAGACCATGGAATTAAACGAGTGCACCTGGTTGATCTGGAAGGAGCTAAGAAGGGCGCGCCTGTTAACTACCCAACACTGGAAATGATAGCAGGTCACACGGATCTAAAGGTCAATTTTTCAGGAGGACTTCATACAGACGGCGACCTCAACAAAGCATTTGAGTTTGGAGCCGAAAGCGTCACTGCGGCTACTATCGCGGTCTACAATAAGGAATTGTTTTCCTCCTGGCTCATGTCTTATGGGCGTGAGAAACTGGCACTTGGAGCTGATAGTTTGTCGAGGATGATCCGTGTGGGAGGATGGCAAAAGGATACCAAAATCGATCTTTTCGATCATATTGAGCAGTTTTATTCCAAGGGGCTCAAATATCTGAAAACAACTGATATATCTAAAGATGGCGCATTAGAAGGCCCTTCTTTCGATCTGTATGAGGAGTTGGCCAGAAAGTTTCCTGACCTATACATTTTTGCAAGCGGTGGAGTTCGGCATATGGAGGATATCAGAAAGTTAGAAGACGTAGGTGTGTATGGTGTTGTTTTTGGAAAAGCGTTTTACGAAGGTCACATCATACTGGATGAGATTGATTCCTTCCTTTCTAAATAACTAACTGGTCTTCAAGGTTTATTTGACAACAGCATTCAGACTGGAACCATCCGAATCGTCGTACTTGAATTTGTAGAAGAAGTAGAAAATGAAGTTAAACTTCGATAGCGAATTATAGCTACTATCACTTTCTTGTATAATAGTTTCTTCACTGATTATTGGAGGTGCAAATTGTGGTGATCCCACGGGCTTTTCAACCACTTCTTCTGATTTAGGAACAATCTCCTGCTTAGGTTGCTGTCTTTCTTCTAGTGGTTGGTTTTTTGGATTTTCTATACCTGTAGATGCCTGTGCCGATAGAGCAAATAGAAAGACGGTGAACAGTATATAAATCCTACTTTTCAATCTGATGTGTGTGATTGGGTTCTACAGAGAACGGAAAAATAGCGACAAGGTTAACAAATTCATAAGAATTAACCTTTTTTTGAGATTCAGATATGACTATATGCATAAAAAACATAATTTTTCTGATAAATCTCACAGTCAGACATTTAGGTTATTCTGTTTTTGTACTTTGCCAAAAGGCAAATCGAAATAAGATTTTATCATCCATATCAAGGACCACTATTGGATGATCATCCGCAAACGCTTTTTCTTTGACGGAGTTGTCAGCTCTAAATGATAGATACCTGCGGGAATACCTCGGATAGTGTAGTATTCCGATGTCATAAAACTTTTGACGACTTTACCTGTCACATCTATGAGCTGAAGGCTTTCAACCGTGATGTCAGTCTCCAGCCGAAAGTGATCCTTGGCTGGAATAGGATAGATTTTTATTCCCTCAACTCCTGATATGCCTAGTACCTCATTTTCAATGAGTTTGACCGTTACTACGGCTTGATCTTTAGCTCCCTCAGAATCGGTCACCTCTACTTCAAGTTGGAAAGTGGGATGGGTAGAAAAGATGAGTGTTGCAGCATCAAGTACTGATAATACTCCTGTGGCAGCATTCAGAGAAAAAGCACCACCATCATTTCCTGAAAGTACGGCAAATGCTAAATCATCTACACTTCCATCTTCGTCGGTGGCAATAAGCATACCTATTTCTGTGCCCACAGGACTTTGTTCCGGTATGGAAAATTCTTGGTCCAGTATCACTGGCGCAATGTTAGGCTCATCGACATCCGATAGTGATACTTCTACTGTAGCTGTGCTTGATGATCCTAATTCATCACTTACCTGAACGGAAAATACAAAACTTGATTGGACCTCAAAATCTAAGGCCGTAGAAGAGGCTACTGTTAAGACTCCGCTTGTAGCATTGAGATTGAAAGGTGTTGCGTCTTCTTGCTCGTCTGGGATGGAGAAAGTCAACACATCACCATCCTCGTCAGTTGCTGTGAGTGTTCCAATAACTGTTTCGGCAGCACTATTTTCTGCGATGTTGAAAAGCTGATCATCAAAAACTGGCGTATCGTTTACATCATTGATATTGATGGTCATTTGAGCTGAGGAGGAGAGTTCACCATCACTTACCTCGACCGTGAGGTTGAAGGACGGATTGACTTCGAAGTTTAGTATACTGCTATCCAGTACAGTCAATTCTCCCGAAGACGAAGTCAGAGCAAAGCCTTCCAGAGCGTTTCCTGATATTATACTAAAAGTTATGGTACTGTCTTCAGGGTCTGAGGCAATCACGCTTCCGACAGCAACTCCTACAACACTGTTCTCATCTAATGAAAACAGCTGATTTGCAATTATCGGCGCCTGATTGCCTTGCAGTACAACCAATGTGAAGGTTTGGTTTGCTAAATTGTTTGTTATCTGGCCGTCGTTGGCAATGACTTGAAATTCTTGCATGCCAAAACCCTCGGCAACTGACTCGATCGTTATGGTCCCGGTCACTTCATCAATATCCACATTTGCAAATTCTACAGCCGCAGGACTCAGGCTATAACTTACAAGCTGATCAGTTTCATCGTTGGGGACAATTCCTTTCGTTACTTGTATTACTTCTATCCCCACAAAATTTTCGTCCAGGACAACCTCTTCGCGATCTAAAGTAAATACAGGAGGGTCGTTTACAGGTTCTACGGTGATTTGTAGTGTATCAGATACTTCGGCCTTTCCATCGGAGGCCGTAACAGTTATTGTAGCCAAACCAGAAAAATTCTCAGTTAGCTTGATGACCAGGCTATCTGTCTGAAGGACCGCCATTACATCGATGTTGTCCGAGTTCACCGAAAAACTCAAAAGGTCGCCATCTGCATCAGAGAAGAGTGCTGAGACATCTTCTGATATAATACTATCTGGTGCATCTTCGAGTATCGCCAAGTCGTCTATAGGATTGGTAACTTCTGGAGGAAAATTGACATCGTATACAAATGGATGTTGATTCAAAAAGCTTCGAATACCACTTTCACTTACAGCCTGCACAACAAGCGTGTAGCTGAGACCGTCCTCCAAAAAATCTGTGTTTAGAGGAGCAATCAGATTGAGTTCTGTTTCTGGACTTTCTATGGGGAATGAAATCGTATCTGACATACTCGAAGGGCCGATGAAATAATACTCGATGGCTGCTATATTCGCTTGTCGGCCCGCTCCTTTTTCTACCAGAAACGCAGACCGCTGCAGCTGACTCCAAGTGCCATTTTCTGATTTAGCTCTTATGAATAGCTGGTGAAACCCTTGGGAGATGTCATCAAGACCGACATTGAAAGATACTGATTCATCATTCGTATTGAATGATATCGAGTTAGCCATTCCCTGACCCGGATCATTGTCAACATAGTACTCTATCATAGCAATGTTGTTGGACCCAGATTGGAGATTGTAAAAATTCAGAGACTCTGAGGGACCCCAAAGACCATTTACATTCTGACTACGGAGGTAAAGGCGATGAAACCCTGTGGAGATATCATCCAAGGGGACGACCAGCATCTGGTCGCCAATGGCTGATGCGATACTTGCCGCATTGCCATGCCCTGGATCATGGTCCACAAAGAATTCGACTGAAGCAGTTGTTGTGGCTTCAGGAACTGTAAATTCCGGAGAATCCTGTACATCAATCATCAGGATTATTTCATTATCTTCTTCATTAGTCTCTGCGAATTGATTTTCTACATCGAAGATCACCTTTACCTCGTGCATCCCTGAGTCCACGGTGATGATTCTATCCAATCCGTTTCCGAATGTTGGGGAGGGACTTAAGCTACTAAATGAAGATGTTCGCATCAATCGGTCATCAACAAAAATCTGCACGCTCAGATTCTCTAAAGCCACACCAAAATCATGTCTTAAGGCATAATCAACATAAAGGTTATAGCCCTTTTTCAGGCCACTGTCATTAGTGTTGGTTTCTGTAACACTACTTACGACCAGAGGCCCATCCCAGTCTGTCGGTGTATAGGGGAAAATGTTCTGGGCTCGTAACCCAATACCTATAACGGATAGGAAGGCGATAATTAATGATCTCATGATGGGATTTTTTGGTGAGCTAAGAAAGCGTTCAATTGGATCTGATCTTGATTGTCACCGGAAGTCCATCTTGTTGGTTGCCAAAACCGGGGGTACTGATCTCATAGATGATAGGAAGTGGTGGGACACCTGAAAGCACATATGGATTACTCCCTCCAAATACTCCTGGGTCAGTTCCGTCTTTGCCGGAATTCTTGTAGGTAGAAGCCGAGTCCAAAGCCCACTTTTCATCAAAACTTCGACCTGTCTGATCACCAAAAACATCATTGCTACTAGAGAATCCCATATTGCCACTTTCCAGTCCTAGGTTGCCATTGAAAATCAAGTTGTTTTCTACAGTTCCAGATTTGATATTGATGTTAGATGAGGAGAGAGGCAGCCAGATATTGTTTCGGAAAGTGGAAGTTGTCATAGCCACACTGGCGAGGAATAAATTGTTTTCCACCGCACCAAATACCGTGGGAGTACCTGCATCATTCCCAAAGTTTATGGTAGCAGCTGAGCTAAAGATATTGTTTTTTAAAGTTACATTTTGAAAGGAAGTCGAGCCTAAATCACGATAAAGATCATCATTGAAGTAGCATTGAATAATTGCCAGATTATTGCAATCAGAATCAATGTTTAGTCCTTCCTGCAAAAAGCATCGAACAATGCTAATATTATCGACTTGGATCATCGGTTCGTAACTTCCTAAGTCATCACTGAAGATTACCCCCATCAATACCGAACCCTCAGCCCCTGAAGAAAAGATGGCGCCACCAGCGATCACCGTACTTGCGCCCGAATTACTGGTTTTTGGATTTTCTCCGAGAAAATATCCTGGACCAATAATGTACAGCTGTTTGTCAAGGGTAAATCCAGGATAGGGAAAAGCTGAACCTTCAACAAACAGAGTGTCGCCGTCGAAAACATTCAAGTCATCATTGATGGCAGCTTGGACAGTGCTATAGCCTGCAGAATTATCGCTGTTATTGACTCTATGGATAGAGGCTTGGGTCTCAGACATCAAGCCTAGCAAGATGAAAGAAAGGAAGGTGATCTTTTGCATGAGAGTATCTTTTTTCGATGAACAGAAATCGAAAATTAGGCAGGTCACCTGCCGCATGCTAAAAGATTATCTGAGGAGCAACTACTTTCTTGTGAGACAGCCTAATTTTCTTGTAAGCGCTAATGCTGACCCTTCGTCTTGATGATGTCAAACTTGGCAAGGATATCTGATCGCTGCTGTTTTGAAATAGTAATGGGATGTTCCATCCCCTTGCCACTGAGGATATACAACGTGTTCCCGTTGATGCGATTGACCTTATTAAGGTTGACCATGTGTTTTCGGGAAACCCGAAAAAAATCAGGTCCTTGACATTGCTCATGAAAGGTTTTCAGATTAGCTGTTAAGCTGTAGTCCTTGTTTTCCGTGAATACTTTCACATATGCACCATCTGCCTGAGCAAAGAGAATATCTTTTTTGAACACCCTGTGATATAGAAATTGGTCAGGAACAAATATAGAGTCACGAACTATTCGAAATTGGCCACCGGATTTCTCCTTGAAGTTATGGATAGCCAAGTCTATGTTGATCGCAAATTCACTGATCTTGAAAGGTTTGAGTAAGAAAGCTGACGGGTGGGTGGCCAGGGCCTTTTTTACAGTCGTGGTCTCAGAACTAGAAGTCAGGTAGATGATCGGACACTGATGAAATTGATAGATAATAGAGACTGCTTCGACACCAGTCATGACACCTTCCAGCGATATGTCTGCAACGATCAGCTCTGGCTGGTAATAGCGCACTTTTTCGATGGCTTCCTCTCCGGATTTGGCATTGTCCAGTACTTCATAT
>JAHCMJ010000041.1 GCA_019192485.1 Cyclobacteriaceae bacterium HetDA_MAG_MS6
CTCATCGGTGCAGTAGGGATGATCTAAAAGTGGGTCAATCATTAATTCATCCGGTGCATCAACAACAAAAGACTTGGAGATTATACCTCCGAAATCATTCTTAACAAACAAGGTATACGATCCCGACGCCAGGTTAGAAAAAATGCTATCAGCATCAAATACCTGATTATCTAAGCTAAACATCAGGTCTTGAGAACCCTCGATACTTGCCATAGCCTGACCATCTGACTCTCCGGCACAGGATACGTCAGTGACAGTTATCATCAGGTTAACAAAAGCCGTTGACATTGGTGTGAGCATGTAATCCAACAGATACAGGTTATTCCCCCATCCGTTGACGCCTCTGAAAGCTACTTGCATTATATCTGATTGCCCCGAGGCAGACAAGGAGACATTTACGGTAAGCCAATCATTGCTTCCTGGAAAGTACTGGGTTTGCTGAGCTGGAACAGTAGCTAGATTAGCTCCAAATTTACTCCATGCTACCAGCCACTCGCTATCACAATCTTCTCTGTATACGATTTCTAAGCCATCAAACAGATTGTCACTATAAGGGGCATAGGCATAGGTAAATGACAGATCCAAATCTTTATTGACAGAAGTATTGATTCGTGGGATCACCAAATAATCAACCTCACCAGCAGCCTGATAATTAAAAAAGTCGATCCGTACGGCATTGTTGGCTTCCTGACCTAGAACATCTGTGAGCTCAAAAGTGATTCCATTATCAGGATTGATCACTTGTTCGGTCAATTGGCTGGCCCCCTCCCAGTCTGAAGAAGCCTCGGTAAAATTGACCTGTTGCAATTCGATCACCTCTATATAGGTCGTCCGGGTCAATGTATCATAGGTACCGTCGTTTTCTGCTATCAAGGTAACATCATAGTTACCAGCAGTACTGTACGACACTTGCGGATGCTGCTCCGTCGATGAAGAAGGTGCTCCTCCGGGGAAAACCCATTGCCATCCTGTAGCTCCGATACTTTTATCTGCGAAGGTTATAGCATTATCAATACATGCTGAAGTGGAACTGGCCTCAAAATCCGCAACCACTGATTGACTGATAAGATACGATCGAAACTGAGTGAACGCCTGGGCCATCCGACTGTATTGGTTTGAGCTGAAAGTATCTCTGCACTGTTTTGGTGCGTAGGACATAATATTATTCGGATCTGGAGCAAAAAGATCTCCGTTGGCATCTGTTGCTACACCGCCGGTGTAAGGAGTAGTACCATTGTAAGTACATGATCCTGAAATATTTTGAAGACCAATTTGGGGATCTGCCGGCGTATCACATACTTCATCACCCGCAGTCTGACAATTAGAACCATCAACCAACTCATCGGTGAGCCGACCGTTTACCTTTCCATGCGTATGATAAAGCGTAAAGTAGTGACCAATCTCGTGCGGCAAGGTACTCCCGTTAATGGCGCACGCATTGTCCATTAGAATTCGATCGGGTCCGTTCGGAAAATACGCATATCCACAGAAAGAGGCACCCTCTCCATCTCCTACTGAATTCACAAAATAAATATTGATCGTATTGGCTACATCGTTGGCTGCTCCTAAGGCAGTTTCTTGACTGGTAATGAAGTTATAATAAGTGCTATTGTCAATGTAATTGATCTCCCCAAGGATAAAAAAGGACAAGCCGGCATTGGCATAAAAATCATTGACATTGTCCAAAGCATCACCTAGTTGTGATGCTGTCAGACCTCCGGTTCCGTCACTTCTTCTGACCAAATGGACGGTAATAGCCACATTGCTAATTTCCGCCACCTGCTCTAATCTGGCCCGAGAGTGATCCAGGTGAAATGATGACAATAGGGCCCGTTGCTCGGGAGTGACAACTGTACCACACTCCAATCGCTCCTGGGCCTGGGTAGCGACTGTCATCAGCATCAAAAGAAAAAGAAGTAGTCCTCTCATTTTTAAGTCAGCATATTACAAGTGAATTTAACCGGGTCTTACACCTCCTATGACATCGGGTACAGAAAATTTATAGGATTTGTCGGAGTCCTGAAACTTTAGGTCCGTGATTTGAACCCGACAACGGTACTCCAACCCTCGATTACAGTTGCTTACATCATCTTTTGTCATTTCCAGCAATAGCGAACCAGATACTGCCTCTATCTCATCCAGCCTACTGGGTTTTGCTTGTCGAATATCGTTGCAAAGAATTGATGAAATATCTTCAGCATAGCGCTCCATTCTTACTTTCAAGTACTGGGAGTTTACGGTTAGTCTATTACTCTCTTTCAAGTCTAAACGACTGATGTCTATAAATAGCTTAACATAGCTTTTTCGATCCTCTGACATTTGGTAGATCACTATGTTACCGCAGCTTACCACTGGTCCGACAAACGTGCTGGATGACTGATTCTTATTGGACATCCCTTTGCAGCCAACTATCAAAAATATGAAAATAACAATGAAGTATTTCACTTTACGAAGATAGTGTTTTTTACCTACTCCCAAAGTGGGTACTGTTCCAGGTGCACTTGTTCGCCAAAAAATAGCTTGGTCATAGACTCAAAAGCAGGAGTAAAGTCCGAAACGTAAAAATGATCTCCATTCTTATTTGACTTGTTGTCCAGTTGATGGTAAGCCAGGAAGCTCTTTAAGGCTTCAGCGACCACTGTAGCAGAGTCGATGACTTCTACTTGTTGACTTTTCTCCCGAAAGTACTGCTCAATTTCACTTTTGATGATCGGGTAGTGTGTGCAGGCCAGAATCAGAGATGTAATACCCTCTAAAGCAGGATCAGCAAGATATTGGTGAATGATCCCCTTGCTGATATCATTGTTGACGAGCTCCTCCTCAATCATGGGGACAAGAAGTGGTGTTGCCAGGCTGGATAAGCTGATTTCTTTTCGGAGTTCATCCACTTTCTTAGCATACACACCCGTGGTAACCGTTTGTTTGGTACCAATCAATCCGACGTTGGTTCGTTGATAATGCTCTCGGAGATAATCGATAGTGGGATTGATCACATCAAAGACTTGAGCTTTCTTCCCTACATATTCTCTAACTAGTTCGTAGGCTGCGGAGGAAGCCGAATTGCAGGCGATCAGGATTACTTTGCACTTGCGCTGTAGCAAAAAGTCTGCTATCCTTATAGAATAAGCTTGAATAGCAGCTGTAGACTTATCCCCGTAGGGCAGATGTGCAATGTCGCCGAAATAGATAATAGACTCATCGGGGATTGCAGCTCTCACCGCCTTTGCCACTGTAAGTCCACCGGTGCCGCTGTCAAATATCCCAATGGGTGCAGATGAATTCATGCTGCAAATATGGGGTTTCCAAAGAACAGTACATCATTAAAGGATTTATTGCTCAATAAGAAAATTACTATCTAATTTGTATGATTAATAATGCGCGATATATGGAAATTGCTTTGAAAGACCTACCGATTTTCATCACACTCTCTTGGATACTTATCATCACCCCGGGACCAGACATTGTCTACGTTATTACCAAGGGTGTATCACAAGGTAAAAAAGCTGGTATCAACTCAGCTCTGGGTGTTGCTGTGGGTATCCTGGTACATACTATTCTAGCAGCTCTGGGATTATCGGTCATTTTGAAGACCTCTATATTGGCTTTCACCGTAATCAAGCTTTTTGGAGCTGCCTACCTGGTATTCCTCGGTCTCAAATCAATTCTGGCTTCGGCCAATACCAGTGCTGAAAAACCTTTGGCAATATCCGGTAACAGACACTTTCTACAAGGGGTGTTTTGCAACGTTCTCAATCCCAAAGTGGCTATTTTCTTTATGGCTTTTTTACCACAATTTGTGGATACTGCTCAAAACTCCAGCCCTGCTCTGGGCATGATAATGCTGGGTAGCCTGTTCTTCGGCTTTACCTTGCTATTCTTACTGACACTGGCGCTTTTATCAAGCCAGACCAGCAGCTATCTAAACAGCCGCCCCGGGTTCGCTCCACTCCTAACACGAATCTCCGGGATCATTATGATCTTATTAGGTGTCAGGTTAGCTTTTATGCAACGAAACTGAAGTCAATTCCCATTGACCACTTGGATCAATCGACCATTTTCCTCATCTGTAAGTAAGTATAGCTTACCCCTCGGAGAGACCACCGCCTTTCGTAATCTTACCCTATCATTGATAAATAGTTCATGCGCACCAACTACTTGATTGTTTACAATTTCCATACGCCATAAACTGCCTTTGCTTAGACCAGGAACAATCAGATCACCTTCCCAATGAGGAAAGTCTCTACCAGAATAGAATGTTAGTCCAGTCGGCGCTACTGTCTTATCCCAGAAATAAACAGGATCTTCAAACACCATCCCGCTGGGCTCCTGTGGATCATAATCATCGGATCTATATCTCCCGGAGGTGCGATATGGCCACCCATAATTCACTCCTGCTCTTAGCATATTCAGTTCATCTCCCTGAATAGTACCATGTTCGCTAAACCAGATCTTACCTGTCTTGGGATCGATAGCCAACCCTTGTGCTGCCCTGATGCCCATGGCATACAAGCCTTTAATGGCTCCCGTTCCAAAATCAGGGTTATCTTCTGGAATAGACCCATCGGGATTAAGCCGTATTACCTTACCTCTTTTGTCTGTTTTGTCTTGCGAAAGTGGCGGGATCGGGTTCAGGCGCTCAAATAGATTTCTTTCCCCAATCGTAATATATAACTTACCATCAGATCCGAAAATCATCCCTCCTCCATAATGAAAGAGGCCATGAGAGTATGGATTAGCCAGAAAAAGGGTCTCTACCTCCTGCAATTGATTGCCTTCAAGTTTACCTCTAATCACTTTGGTCGTGCTTGCTCTCTCTTCGTTTTCAGCAGCGTAAGAAACATAGATGAACGCATTATCATCAAAATCAGGATCTAGTAGTACCTGAAACCACCCGGCGTTAAAACTCCTCTCTTGCCCATGGGCAGAAGCAGGCAAAACTCCTCTCTCGAACTTCGAACTATCGATCAATATTTTCCGGGCAACATCTGTAGGCAACCCATTGATGACCTCTCTGGATTTGGTCTTGAGATTGACTCTCAGAAGATTGCCATCCTTTTCTGAAATGATTACTTCATCTTCTGAAATGAAAGCCATACTCCACGGACGGTTAAGGCCTTCCAGGATAGTTGCTTTCATTGGTCTGGCTCTCATTTCCTTGGGAGTCTTGGGAATGGGTTCAGCGGAAGTACACTTGCTGACTATTTTCCATTGCCCTTCTACTTTCTTTAGCAGAACCAAATCGTAGTAACGATTGCCAAAAGCTGCGATATCCACTTGCAGCTTACTATAAGCTACATTGCCAACCAAGTCTATACTCACAATCTTTCCCTCCCGGGTATTCTTTTTTCCTCGTTCTCCCCGCTCAAACCATGAGGCATATGTCTCAGGTGTTACCTGCCATAAGGTGTCAGCAGTATTGTGTAAAAACATCGAAACACCAGGTAGGAAAGCCTCTTTGATTTTCTCCGGGTAATGATAAGTCGTACCTTCCAAAAAATGATTTAACACAGTTATGATGTCTTCCCGATCAGACTGCCCAAACATGCCTGTAGATATCAAAATCAGAAAAGAAAGTAAGCAATATTTTTTCATGAAATACTTATTTGATCGGGTCAAGAATAAGTGATCTTCAGATGGATTGGATCACTTGTGATCATACTAGAAGTACTGAATGATCATTCTGGACAACTTTAACACAAAGAGGTCAATCCAGGCTTTTCTTATACTGGGCTGGTGTGCTGCCAGTCACTTTCTTAAAGGCTTCGAAAAAGGCGGATTTGGAATTGAAGCCCGCCTCATACCCGATGCCTTCTAGTGACAGGTTGTCTTGTGATTCTATAAGCCGCCTGGCTTCGGTTACTCGATATTCCTTGATGTAATGTGAAAACCCATGGACATAGACCTCGTTGAGCAATCGTGAAAGCATATGTTTGGAAACTCCTATCATTTCACACAACTCGTCCAACTTCAACTTAGGATTGGTAAATGGTTTCTTACTGACCATAATCTGATCCAACTTATCCAAAAGTGCAATGGCATTTTCTAATAGTGGCGGTTTTGTTGTCTTGGGAACAATGGGCTTTTGCCCAACCAAAGCGCGAATAGCAAGATAGTAAAAACTAACAGTGAAGATCATTGAGCCCCACAAATAGGTGAATCCGTCTATGAAGTAGGCAAATTGATAAGTGCAGGTGATAAAAACAATACCGGCTATGACGCCGAGCAAATATCGGAAGTCATCCACAAGTCTATTGCGAGATCTCCTGCCTATTTGGATCAGCCGTATCCATTGCCAAAGACCAACAATGGTGAATATCCCCCAAATGAAATAGATCCCCTTGATGATAGGGCCATTCCACAACTTGGGATGAGTATTGTAAGGGAATATCAGACCCACAGCTAATATCAGTATCAACAACCCCAGCAGAAACCGTAGGTTAGATCGATCAAACTTATTCTCTCCGTTTTTCAGCGCCTTAACATAAAAGTAGAATAAGGGACCGATAAAAATGCAAGCAGATAAACCCACCTGCCGGATGGTCATATCAAGGTCCGTTGTAAAATAGTAAAGTACTGACTTGCCAATCCTAATACCGAGTGCGATCAACAAAGTACCAAAGTAGAATTCTGCTGGACTTTTCTTCCCAAAAACCAGAAAAAATCCCAATATCATCCCGTTAGCCACACCTAGGCTAGCCAGTAGAAAAAGCAAGGAAATACTCACCAGCTAATTAAATTCAATCTCAACTTAAATCTAAAGATAAATGGAGATCGACTTTTACGAGACTATAGATTTGAATCTGGATTTTTCAAATAGAACAACTACTCTTCCATCAGGCTATTCACCTTTTCACTGAGGTGTTCATGTGATTGACGTAAATCATCATTCTCCTTTTTCAACTCGATGACATAGAGTGTCAGCTCTTCGATCTTTTCCAGCAGCTTGCTATTCATCTCCCCTAAGGCAATGCCATTGGTCTCTACCTCTGCCGCCGAAGGCATATCGGGAAGTTTTTGATTTTGCTGAATATAGGCTTCTGTTTCTGCTATCGTCATGAGCTTGTAGTCCTCGAAGAAGACGTAGTCCGGCCATGGAGAGGCTTCTACCTTGACTTCTTTGGAGCGGATGGTGCCGTTTACTTCTAGCTTTGAGGAAGGTGATGTGGTACCAATGCCGACTTTTCCATGCACTAGGAAGTCCGCGAGGTTTGATGTGGTTCCAACAATTACAGGATAGGGAGAATGATAGTTCAAGTAGAGATTACCTTCTTCAGCATTTAGGTGACTCTTCCCATTTAAATGTCTCGCTGAAATTGTTCCATTTGCATGACCACCAACTACAATATTATCAAACTGAACCACTTGTCTTTCACCACCATAACTAGACCACACTTGAACATAATCAACTGGAGGGTCTTCGGCGGTCCAATATTCTACACCAGAAACAAATTTATAGTCAAATTTCGCATACTTTGAATAGTTACTTTGCCAAAACCAAAGATAATGCCAACCGTTCGGAGCCCGGTAGATTCTCCACTCTACACGACTAGGATCTGTGGCAGATTTCATCGAAGTAGCGCCGAACTCGGTTAGCTGTGGTGTAATGCCTCCTCTAACTCCAAAAGAGAATATAGCTAAATACTGTGAGGAACCTGTTTGACCATAATCTGTTTGAATATTTACCAATCCAGAAAAAGTGGTACTCTCTCCATTTCCTATCGGATTTTGATTTTGTATTCTGGCAACTTTGACCCACCTACCATTTTGACCTGTAACTCCTAACTCACGAGTTTGAGCATTTAGTCCAATTGAACAAATCACTCCTAAAATTATTATGAACTGTCTCATTTTCTTTTAAACTATTCGCTTTTCAATGATTCAATTTCTTTTTTGTTTAAAACTTTTCAATTGCATTCGTAATAAGTTTAAGTCTGAAAAATCCCAGCAAGATCAGTCGGGGATACGGCGAGTATCAGAGACCAAGTGGTTGCTTGGGCGTATGAATTTAGTAAAAGTTTTCTTTACTTCAAAGGAAACGGTCTACGTTATTTAATTTTCATCAAAGAGAATACCGAATGACATGACTCGTTAAGCGCTCTTCCACTCCTGGAACCCACTGAATCCATGATCCGGTTCCAATCAAATACTCGCTAAATTGTCAAACACATTTTAGGCCTGGCTGCTCAAAACCTTAAAACATCTGGTAAATACTTCGACGCTAAATCCTCATAATAAGGTCGTAACTTTTCTACATCTGGCCGCTCAGGGGCTTTTGTGTACAGGTCGTAGACATTGAATTTTTGGACCCACTCAAACATTTCATGGTCATGCTTACTCATGAGGTGATCATAGGACTTTTCACGATGCTGGGCATAAAAGCTATGATATCTCAGCATATATAAACCTTCCTCTGGCAGATGATCTTTCATGATATGATAGATATATTCGTCATGCCCCCAGGACATGTGCACATTGTTCAACCCGCAATGTTCCTCATAGACACCAAGAAGCGTATTGAATCGCTCGTCCTGAGTATCGGGGTTAGACTTAAAAAACTCCGGGTAAACTATTTTATCAGAGAATTTACATCCCACCGGAAAAGTATCTCCTACTACCGCCCATTGTGGTTCGCCAAAGAGACATAGCACCTTGCCCAGGTCATGAAGAAAGCCTGTCAAAATGAACCAGTCAGGATGACCATCTGCACGAATCGCCTCAGAGGTCTGCAAGAGATGTTGGGTTTGATCCAGGTCTATGCCCGGGTCGGAATCGTCCACCAAGGTATTCAAGTATTCTACGGCTTCCCAAAGCGTCATTTTCTTGCGATCCAGCGCCAGGAACTCCTTCTCCTTTTCCAGCACAAAACCATAAGTTTGGTACTGATGATTTTGTTTGTAAAATTCTCTTACCGTATCCCGGGTTGGATTATCGTAATTTCTAAAATCCTCTTTCTGCTTTTTTGATTGCTCCGGGTATCTTGCCAGGACATTATCCTCCCAGAGCTCCATCATGTCATGTGCTTCCTTCTTTTCTTCTTCCGATAATTCCATATCCTGAATTTTCCTTAATTGTCGATTACCTACTGTGACTACAAGATACAAAACCGAGTAATGACGAAAAAATAGGTCATTTCAATCATCCCCATAGAGACCATCAAGCTGACATACCTAACCGCCATAGCCTTCCACTTGCTGGCTCACGTCTACAAATCAGTTACAAGACCGATTCCTATCACCTCATAATTGGGACTATGTATCCTTTATTTCTAGGTTTATAGTTCAACAATTTTAAATGCTATGAAAAAATATGCCTTTGTATTCTTATGCGTTCTTTTTTGGATATCTGCTTGTCAGAAAGAAGATGAAGCTGTTGCCGAAACGTCTTCAGTCCAGCGCATCTCAGTCAACGTAGATGAATTATTTCAGTCTTTTAGTTTTGGATCTAATGGAAGAACCATTGAGGATTTACCTGGCCCTGAAGATTTCGTATACTTTCTGGAAATTAGCAAAGAGGAATTAGAAGGGTGGGAAACATATAGGGAATCGTACTATACTTATGATGGTCTTTCTCTACCCAATACTCTTGATATCGAACTGGAACCTGGTTACTACTATTGCTACCTCACCGTATACTATATGCTCACTGCTGATGACCTCAGCGCGCTCGACTCCTCAGGATTTGATGCTAGCGACTGGGATCAATATGAGGTGAAAAATAGCCTCGAACCGGAAGCTGAAACCGATACTACTATAATCATTAGTGATACTGATTTAGATTATCACTTTGGCCTTCAGCATCTTGGAAGAGTCGCTCAAGGATTCAGTGGTTCGTTTACTCACGAATCTACTGAAATAGTGATCTCCAGCTTCTACAAACATTATGTGAATGCCTACGAGTTACTGATCAATAATGAATCAAATACTGGTTTACTGGGAGATGTCATGATCCGATTCAATAACGAAGCGGACAGTCACCCTACATCACTGGTTTACGCAAATAACGTAGAGGACGATTTCTATTTCATTCATGATCACTTTCACGAGCTGTCTTTTATCTACGAAGCTCCAAGTGGATTGACACATTTGTTTTATCAGACGGGCGGAGGGTTTTATTTAGAATCTGCATTAGAATTCTATTATCTAGAGATTGCCATCCCAGAAATACTAACAGACGAACAAGGTGAGTTTCTGGGATTAGGAGAAGGTAACCCCACCTTGTCGATAGATACTCCCAGCTTCCTTGATGAGCTTGATTTTACTGAAGGCGATACTTTGCATTTGGGAGGATGATTTGACAGTACTCTTCCGCCAAGTAAAAAAGGGAGCTACTAAGCAGCTCCCTTTTGCAAGCAAAGAGTTAAATAGGTTTAATTGTTGGCTTAAATATAAGCATTAATTCGTCATGGCCATTAGCAGATCACTCTGTGTGATGATGTGCACATGGCGTTGCTCATCCCGTACCAATAGCGCCTTGCTGTCCTTGTTGATCAGCGAAGACAGCACATCTAAAGTATTATCCATACCTACAAACTGGAAAGACGGATCCATGATCTCAGCAACTGGCTTGTCTTTGAGTTCGGGGTTGGCAATGAGACTTTTCAATACTTTGTTGTCAGACAAGCTTCCGACAAAGTTATCTCCATTGACTACCGGGATCTGGTCGATACCCTTTTCGTTCATTTTCAGGATAGCTTCTCCCACTTTTGTGGCCTGATCTATGGTGAAAAGCGCTCCGTGTCCATTTTTATGCTGTATGATATCCTTAGCCGTGGCAAACTTTCTGGACTCTATAAAGCCATGATCTTTCATCCAGTTATCGTTATAGACTTTACCTAAGTACCTCGTCCCATGGTCCGGCAGGATAATGACCATCACATCTTCTTTTTCCAGATTTTCCCTGGCCCACTCCAATGCGCCATATGCAGCTGAGCCACAAGACCACCCAATAAAGAGCCCTTCTTCTCTGGCTAAACGCCTGGTCATAATAGCAGCATCCTTGTCCGTGACCTTAACAATGTGGTCAATCATATCAAAATCAACATTCTTGGGCAAGATGTCCTCTCCTATTCCTTCTGTGAGGTAAGGGTAAACTTCATTCTCATCAAAGACCCCAGTCTCTTTGTACTTTTTGAATACCGAACCATAAGTATCCAACCCTACAGTAACCACATTTGGATTCTGCTCCTTAAGATATTTGGACGTCCCGCTGATCGTTCCTCCTGTACCAACTCCAGCTGCATAATGTGTGATCTTACCCTCGGTATCTCTCCATATCTCCGGTCCCGTAGTTTCATAGTGCGCTTGCGCATTGGACACGTTATCGTATTGGTTGGGGTAAAAAGAATTTGGTATATCCGCATTTAATTTCTTCGCTACGGAGTAATAAGACCTAGGGTCCTCAGGCTCTACATTCGTAGGACAAACAATCACTTCCGCTCCTACAGCCCTCAGTATGTCTATCTTTTCCTGCGATTGCTTGTCAGCCAGGGTAAAAATGCATTTGTATCCTTTTCCAATAGCCACCAACGCCAGACCCATTCCAGTATTTCCAGAAGTGCCCTCTATGATCGTTCCACCAGGTTTCAAAATACCTTCCTTCTCCGCATCCTCAATCATTTTGAGGGCAATGCGATCTTTTACCGAGTTACCTGGGTTGAAATACTCAACCTTGACAAGTACGGTTCCTTTAATACCTGTTGTTACACTGTTCAACTTGACAAGTGGGGTATTACCTATGGTATCGACAATGGAGTTGTAATATTGCATGTATTAAAATTTCAGGAGGCAAAGTTAGCTGAATTCCCAAACGTAATCCGAGGTAACTTTGACTTTCTCCTAGTACAAAGCTCATGAATCAAAAATTCCGATACCTCACTGTTTTTTGTGGATCAAGTCCAGGCACAGATCCTTCATTTAAATCCTCATGCCACGAACTCGCCAATGTATTGACATCACAAAACATCGGACTCGTGTATGGAGGCGGTAAAGTAGGCCTGATGGGCGTTCTAGCGGATGCTGTCCTTAAGCTTGGAGGTGAGGTTATTGGAGTGATACCACAAAAACTTCTTGATTGGGAAGTAGGCCATAGAGGGATCACCAAACTGCACGTGGTAGACACGATGCACGAACGCAAAGCATTGATGGCCGATCTTTCAGATGGCTTCATTGCTTTGCCAGGCGGTATTGGCACATTAGAAGAAATCATTGAAGTATTTACCTGGTTGCAGCTAGGTTATCATCACAAGCCATGCGCTTTCCTCGATGTCAATGGCTATTTCAAAAACCTATTTCACTTCTTTGACGATATGCTTCGACATGAGTTTCTCAAATCTAAAAACCGCGACAGTCTGATTGTAGCTTCCAAAGCCCCGGCACTTCTGGAAAAAATGCGAGCATTTTCGATTGAGTAATGAGCGGATCAGGAGCGAAACCTTAATCACCTTCTGACACTGTTGTCCTGCCCTTCGCACCAGGCCAACGTGCTGCCTTCGGTCAGGGCTAGATTACAATCCTTCTTCGGTATCTATTGACCACGGACTATCTTACCGTACCAATCCCGCTCGTTTCAGCAATGCATCGGCAGTTGGCTCCTGTCCTCTGAAGCGTTTGTAGAGCTCCATTGGCGGAACAGTTCCTCCTTTGCTTAAGATATTTTCCTGAAAAGAAACCGCAGTCGCAGCATCAAAGATCCCACGCTCCTGGAAGAGTGAAAAGGCATCGGCATCAAGCACTTCGGCCCATTTGTAGCTATAGTAACCTGCTGCGTAACCACCCGCGAAGATATGTCCAAACTGAACACTCATATTGACACCGTCCACCAGTGGGAAAAGTTCGGTGGCATTCATAGCTTCTTGCTCAAAAGCCGCAACATCTCCAATAGTAGCTGAATTGCCTGAAATGTCGTAGTGATATGCCATATCCAACAGCGCAAAACTCAATTGCCTGACTGTTGCGTAAGCTTCGTGATAGGTCACGGTGGATCGTAGTTTTTCAATGAGCTCCTGCGGTATCAGCTCACCCGTCTGGTAATGTCGGGCAAAGAGGTCCAGACATTCCTTTTCATAGCACCAGTTTTCAAAGATCTGGGAAGGTAACTCGACAAAATCCCAATATACGCTAGTGCCTGACAAGCTACCATACGTCGTATTGGCCAACATACCGTGTAAGGCATGGCCAAACTCATGGAAGAGGGTCTTTACCTCATCAAATTTAAGAAGGGAAGGATTGCCTTCAGATGAAGGTGTGAAGTTGCACACGATACTCACCTGTGGGATAATCCTATTACCATTCTTTCTCTTCTCCTCCCGAAAACTCGTCATCCATGCCCCTGGGCGCTTTCCTGCTCGGGGGAAGAAATCAGCCAGAAATACAGCAACCATATTACCAACTCTGTCTCTTACTTCATAGGCCTGTACATCGGGATGATAGACCGGGATGTCAGACTTTCGTTCAAATGCAAGACCAAACAGCTTACCAGCAGTTTCAAAAACACCAGCAATGACGCGTTCCAATTCGAAATATGGCTTGATTAATTCATCATCAAATTCATATTTTTTCTTTCGAAGTTTCTCTGAGTAGTAAGCCCAGTCCCATCGCTGCAGTTCATGGTCTACTCCCTGCTCTTTCATAAAAGCTTTGATCTCATCTACTTCTTTTCGTGCAGCAGGCATTGATTTTTCCAACAGATCGTTCAGGAAACTTTTGACTTTTAGAGGTGTCTCTGCCATGCGCTCCTCAAGTACGTAATCTGCATAAGTTTTATAACCCAAGAGATTAGATTTCTCAGATCGTAACGCTACAATTTTTCTGATCAATTCCTGATTGTCATGATCATTGCCCTTAAAAGCTTTCGACATGTAGGCCTTGAAAAGCTGTTCCCGAAGTGTACGATTATCGGCATATTCCATAAAAGGAATATAACTTGGAGCTTGCAACGTGAAAACCCACTTGCCTGCGTGTTCGTTTTCCTTGGCAAGCGATGCTGCTCGATCGATGACATCCTGCGGCAAACCGGAAAGGTCGCTCTCCTTTTCTATTACCAGTTCATAATCATTAGTCTCTTTCAGCACATTCTCTCCAAACTTCAGTGTAAGTTTTGAGAGCTCCATTGATACTTCTCTGAATCGATTCTTAGCCACCGTATCCAGATTTGACCCACTTCGCACAAAGCTCTTGTAAGTCTTTTCCAGAAGCATTTTCTGCTCGACACTCAGGTCAAGACCGGATCTGCTTTCATATACGGTTTTCACTCGGGCAAACAAGCCTTCATTTTGTTTGATCTCGCTATCAAACTCAGTCAATACAGGGGATATTTCCTGCGCTACTTGCTGTAGTTCTTTGCTGGTTTCTGCTGAATTCAGATTGAAAAGCACTGAAGCATTTCGCTGCAAACTCTCGCCAGAAGCTTCCAATTTTTCGATAGTATTTTCAAAAGAAGCCGGATCAGAATTAGCTATGATATCATCAATTTCAGATTTCGCTTGGTCCATACTCAGCCTAATGGCTGGTAAAAAGTGCTCAACCTTAATCGCATCGAAAGGCGGTACTTCAAAAGGAGTATCAAATTCAGTTAGTAGTGGATTAGCTTCTGTCATTTTTCGATTATTCCATTTCCAAATTTCACCAAAGGCACGTCAAAATTACTGCTTGCACTAACAACACATCCAGGTAATTCAAGTTTCTTTTCTTGAAAAAAATGCTAATCATCAAATTCCGATTCTCACAAGTCAAAGTATCAATTCGATTACCTTTGCCATCAATGAAGCACGTCCTTTTTACGGTCTTAATCTTCTTTGGCCAAATAATCACTTTTGGGCAATCCTACCTTGGCAGCCCTCAACAAAGTGTAAGAACTCACCTTTACTACCTTCAAGACGAAACTTACAATGATAGCTTAGCAGCGCTACCATTTCAAGGCGGAGATCGTACGCTAGCAGAAGCGAAAGAGCTTGCCATTCAATTCAAGCAAATCCTGGATGGCGAGGGGTTGTACATAGATGTAGATGATATCCCTGCTTCGGCAGAGTACTATGATAGTCTACGCAATAAGCAGCGGTACATTTTAACGAAGAATTACCCAGAAATATACCTGATCCGAAAGGGTGACAACTGGATATATGCTGAGCGATCTATCCTTGCTATCAAAGACGTTCATGCCCAGGTCTTTCGATTTGGAACTGATCGATTACTGACCTTCTTACCCAAACTGGGTACTAAAAAGATCTTTGGCCTCTATCTGTATCAGTATTTTGGCATTCTGATTCTGGCTTTCCTGAGTGCCTTGATTCATAAGGTGTTCACCTACTTATTCAACGTACTGCTGCTTCGGCTTTTTTTGAAAGCAGGTTATGAACGACTTGCTGAGGGTTTTCTGAAACCGGTCGCCCGTCCTATCAGCTTATTTTTTGTGATGGCCCTGCTACTTGTTTTCGTACCCAGCTTGCAGCTTCCACCCACCTATGCGTACTATATTATGATCCTGCTAAGGGCTGTTCTGCCCTTATTTGGAACTATCGTCTTTTATCAGCTGGTCAATATCCTATCCATGTATCTGGAAAAGGTTGCCAGAAGTAGCTCTAGTACACTAGATGACCAGCTAGTCCCTCTGCTTAGAAAGACGCTGAAAGCCTTTGTCGTGGTGATTGGAACACTGTTTGTCTTGGATAATATGAATATAGATATTATCCCACTTTTGACAGGGTTATCTATAGGAGGTCTGGCATTCGCACTCGCAGCTCAGGATACTATCAAAAACTTCTTTGGATCGCTTATGATCTTCATTGACAAACCCTTCCAGATCGGTGACTGGATCACTTCAGGCGAAATCGATGGTAATGTGGAAGAAGTAGGCTTTCGCTCTTCTCGTATTCGTACATTTCGCAATTCGGTTATGTATGTACCAAACGGAAAAATGGCTGATAGCACCATCGACAATCATGGACTGCGGAGGTACCGCAGGTTTTACACTCAGATCGGCCTGATGTATGATACACCTCCAGAACTCATAGAAATATTTGTGGAAGGTCTCAGAAAAATTGTTGAGCAACACCCTGATACGAGGAAAGATTATCACAACATCTATTTCAATGATATGGCTTCTTTTTCATTGAATATCATGTTTTATATCTTTTTTGATGTCCCTGATTGGTCCGCCGAACTCAAAGCCAGACATGAGATATTGCTGGAGATCATGAAACTAGCGGATAAGCTTGGGGTAAACTTTGCTTTCCCAACACAGACTCTACACATGGAAAACTTCCCCGGCCAAGCCTCACTCTCTCCTCAATATATCCCTAAAAATGAGATGCAAGCCAGGCTGGACGAATATTTTCATCAAAAGCACTAACTCGATGTCTAATAGATCAATACTGACTTTGGATTTAATCAACTAAATTCTTAGTTTTGATTAACTATCATTCAAGAAATATGAGGGAACTCACCAGGGCAGAGGAAGAAATTATGCAGGTTCTTTGGAAACTTGAAAAGGCCTTTGTCAAGAAAATCATCGAAGAACTCCCCGAGCCAAAGCCTGCTTACAACACCGTATCTACGATCGTAAGAATATTAGAACAAAAAGGATTCGTCGGTCATGAGGCATTTGGCAAATCACATCGCTATCACCCATTGGTATCTAAAGAGTCATACACGAAATCCTTCATGAGCGGATTCGTCTCAAAATATTTTAGTGGCTCTTATCAGCAGATGGTTTCCTTCTTCACCAAAGAACAAAACCTCTCACTTGCTGAACTAGAGCAGTTACTAGATGAACTAAAATCCTCACAGCCATGATTTCATCTGCTTTGGAGATCCTTATTGTTCACAGCATTCTTCTGATAGTCTATCTGCTATTTCTTCGAAAAGAACGAGACTATGCGTTTATGAGGTTCTTCCTATTAGGTAGTACGATATTAGCATTTATTCTCCCTGTTTTGACAATACCAGTGCCGATTTTGGCAAGTAGTCAAGAGGCTTACGGAAGCTTGGATTTGATCAGTTTCACTCAGGTTCTAGACACTATAACGAAGGAAGCTATCCATGAGAATAGCATATTAGGCTTTAGTGTATGGGTTTGGGGTTATATTTTGGTGTCCAGCCTGTTTCTATTCCAATTTTTGACAGGACTCTGGAAGATCATATCACTTTACCGCAAGAGTCGAATACAAATCATGAAAAATACTCCAGTGCGAGTAATAGACGGGCTGTCTGAAAGCTTCACTTTTTTCCGCACTATATTCATGGGTTGTCACTCAAATAACGACACACAAAGTCATGAAATAATCCTCTGTCACGAAACAGTGCATGCACGCGAATTGCATACCCTGGATATTTTTTCCTTACAGCTGTTCCGGGTTCTGTTCTGGTGGATGCCCAGCACATGGATAACTATTTCCGAACTCAAAAAAATTCATGAATATCAGGCTGATAGCAAGGCTATCAAAACAATGAACTCTGACTCCTACACTCATGTACTCATCGCCAATGCCCTGAAGTCATCCGGACTAGGACTAGTCCATGCCTTTCATGACGGAAGCATTGCAGATAGACTCCGAAAACTTAAGCAAGTTCCTAGAAGGATCAACAATAATAAGTCACTGTTACTCACAGGCATTGTCATTATGGTTGCAGTCATTTTTGCCTGCGAGCCATCAAATGAAAGTGTCAACATGGACCTCAACAAAGAAGAAAACACACCTGCTTCTAAAAGTGGTTGGTCATCGGAAAACGAAGTCTTCTCAGTTGTAGATCAAACTCCGGTATATCCCGGAGGTATGAAGGCATTTTACAGTGAATTAGCTGGTAAGATTAAATATCCGAAGGACGCCAGACTAGAGGGAATAGAAGGTAGAGTATTAATACAATTTATTGTAGAAAAGGATGGTTCAATGACCGCTTTCGAAACCCTGAAGTCACCGGATGATCGCCTGTCAGCAGCAGCAATGGCCGCTCTCCGTCAATTCGACAAATTTGAACCGGGTACTGTTAATGGCAAAAAGGTGAGAGTGCGGCTGGTCTTGCCAGTGAGTTTTGAAGTGAGCTGAACGGAGGCTATTTCTTGACCGAGGCTTCATGTAGTACCTCTCCGGCATTATCAACATATTGAATCAGCATCTCCTTGGAGGTCAACCGGACGTAAACAAAGCCCAGCCTGGAACCTGAAAATCGCGTGTAGGGTCCCTTACCAGTTTCCCTTGTTTTTGAGCCGCTTCCAGAAATCACGTAATGCGTTTTTCCAGGTGGTTTTAAATGTTGCATGTCATGCTCATGGCCATTAAAATAAACCTGAACCTGGTGTTTCTCAAAAATAGGTGTAAGCCAGTCGATGAAATTTTGAGCATCTCCGTACCGGCCAGCAGAATAGATAGGGTGATGTCCAACGACGATCTTCCAGTCTGTTTTTGATGCCTCCAGCTGCTGAGTGAACCAAACCTTCTGGGCTGATGTATCCTGATCTGCAATACCAATATATTTTTCAGGATTTTCATGATAACCTGCTTTAAAGGGATTAGTGTCCAAAAAGAAAAACTCAATCGTACCAGCTTCGCCCTCTCTCGTCAAATTGTAGTAGGTAGCAGGTAAATACCACTTGCCGTTGATCTGGCTATAGTCAATTTGTGCCTGATAATTGCCCTGGTAGTCATGATTGCCCAAAACAGCGTACCAAGGCAATGCTTTGATATGATCGCCAGTATAGACATCCTCATAAGCCAACTGCCACAGAGAGTCTGAGATAGAACTGACTCCCTTGCTGTATATATTATCACCTGTGGATATAATGAAATCGACCGGATGGTTAGCAGCCCACTTATTCATTTGATCAGCTACAGATCTTTGCTTTTTGCTACCATAATTTCCCCAATCACCAAGTACGATAAAGCTGGTTCCTGGATTGGAATTAGCGGACTTTGAGTTACACGAGGTCAGGGCAACTTGTCCCGCAAATACAAAGCATATCAGAATTGAGTATGAGAATTTTTTCATAATTGATGAAAAAGAAAAAGTGCCCAAATCAACCAAAGGATACTTCAGGCACTTTCCAAACAAACCAAATGATTACTAAACGGCTTTTTCCTTATTGTTTAATGGAGCCATCTCGTTCTCTAAACCATCCGCCACTGGTCCAGTCATTATCAGCGGGAACAGCACCAATGAAGTTAACAGATGTAAACCAAGGATCTAATGTCGATGGATCCAGTGCCCCGGTAGTAACAACTCCTACAAAAGAGTCTAATCCAACTCCAATGCCTGGATCTTCTGTAGAGTTATTGAACTGAGGTGTATTGAAGATGTCTCCATCATCCTGCCAATTGTCATTGTTATTCCATAATATACAATGAGCAACAACAAGGTCTCCTCCAATTCCGATCGTGTCTTCCGAAACAGGATCAATGATGGCTTGAGTTGCATTTCTTACCCTGACAGCATCATCCGGGTTTTCAGTAAATAAGATATTGAAAAAACGTCCTTGTCCAGTATTTTGGACGTCTATACCTTCATTATCATAATCAAATGGATCATCTTTAAACTCCAGTCCTGGGCCAATGTATGTTACATTTGAGAAAGTCGGACGAGAAGGAGGTGTGCCACCAGAACCATTCTTGATGGCCATAGCCGTTTGACCGTTCCTATCTCTATTCTGCTCAATCAAATAGAATTGAACATTTCCTATCCATCCGTCCTCAGCTTCAAGATCATCAGTATAGAGGTCTGTGCAAGCAATATACTTCATATTAGCTCTGCCGCCATTCATCTTGAATCCTTCATCAGCTGATTTCCAGATTTGTATGTATTCAAGAGTGGTCCCTGTACCAACACCAAATAAGTTCAATGCATTTCCGATTCCTGAGTATTCGATTCGAACATACTTCAGCACCCCAGAGTTGTCACTTTCATCGGAACCACCCCATACAATAGGAGTACCGTCAAACGAGTTGGTTCCGTCAGGATTTGCATTGGTAGGTGCTCTCCCATATAGGCCAACTCCACCCCAATCTCCTGGTGAAGCATCCCTGGTAGGATCGAGCTCAAAAGAACTGGTAAATACGACAGGGTTAGATGCTGTACCTTCAGCGGTAATCAAACCGCCCGGGAGAATATCAAGACGAGAGTTGTTATCTCCAGGGTTTATACCATCCTCATCACGGTAAGATCTGGCATAAATCATGGTTCCGGCTGGGATTACGATCTCTCCTCCATCAGTCACTTCTACTGCTGAGTCTAGTAAATACTTGCTATTAGCATCTAGAACAAGTTGATCACTGATATCACCTTTTATCGCCAAAACCGTGGTAGAGCCAATTACCTCCTCAGTAATGGTATATGTGTTTTCAACTACATTCACTGTAACAGTCAGCGAATCCATCTGATCTCTGTTATCAGTTACCACAAAATCAAAGATCAAAGTACTTCCAAAATCTGCAGTAAATGGTACAGCATAATCCAGGTTGTATGTGGCAGTTAGTGTTTCAGTATAGGATTCATCATCAAAATCGGCATCATTCAAATCGACATCGAGTGATTTAAGTCCTTCTGAAGCACTCAGGCTTAGGACAACAGTCACATCACGACCAGGTTGTAAGTCTATATTTTCACTTCCTTGAGAAAACGACATGTTGGGCTTCTCAGGTATTGCCTCGTCATCATCACCGCAGCTACTCAGCATGATGGTGGCGCTCAAGGTAAGTACCATGAGCAGGAGCTTCCAGTTCTGTTTCATAAAAGTATTGTTTGTTTTCATGGTTTTGGGATTTCAATATTAGATTCTATAGGACAGGCCAAATCGATTCCACCAGCCGAAGTATTCGACCCTGATGGGATAGTCCCTTGTTTCCTGGTATTCGATGATGGGTTGATTAGTTACATTTAAAAATTCAGTAAAAACACTAAAACGTTTATTCAACTTATAATTGGCTGAAATGTCCAGTTGGTAGCGACCTGCTCTAAACTGATCGCTGTTATCGTGGAATTCACTGTTCTCACCATTATATCCAATTATAACTTTACCGATGTAGTTTACTGATACCCTTCCGGAAAAGCCGCCTTTGTCAAAAGTCAATGCGAAATTACCAAAGTGACGCGCCTGGTCCGGGAGATCAACTCTTCGGGTGGTTTCTGTACCAGACGAAGGATCAAATTCATTTACAAATGCCTCGGAATCCGCAAACGTGTAGTTGGCATAAATCCCAAAGTTTCGTAAGAAAGGAGATAGAAATGTAAGCTGGGTTTGAAGATTGAGCTCAACGCCGAATACTACACCCTGGTCTCCATTCTCTTTTTGGATCAGTGTGTATTGGGGTCTGTTGGCAAATGGGTTGAAATCGATAAAATTCTGATAATTGCTGCTATCAATCCTAACCGTTCTGGTAGCTACAAAATTTTGGATGTGCTTACTGAATAAACCTACGGATATGATCCCTACATCAGGCAAGAACCGCTCGTACATCAGGTCAAGATTGAATGCCCGAGAGGGTACGAGGTCAATGTTACCTTTTCTGATCTCCCCATCCGTCTCACGGATAGTAACGACAGGAGATAGGTCTATGAAATTTGGGCGCCCGTAAGAAAAAGTAGCTGCAGCACGGAAATTAGTGGACCTATCTGGCGACAATTTAAAGTGGACATTGGGTAACAAAAAGTCAAATGCTCTATCGACGGATACTCTTGTACTATCATCCAGGTCTTCTCCATTGATCTCCAACTGCCAAGCATCGTAATCTATAGTAGTTCTTTCATATCTTGCTCCAGCCAGTATCATCAGTTTACCAATGTTCAATTTGCCCATACCGTAACCTGCATAAACCTGCTCATCGGCTATATAAAAGTGGCTCAGCTCCGAGATACTTGTCTGATCACCCTCCGGATTCCAAACACCTAAGGCGAGTGACTCCGCCGTAAAATCCCTGACCTTGTTTTCGTTTAGACCTCTACCAAACCTGGCCTCTCCGACCATGAAGCGATTGTCTTCAAAGTCATCTACCAGTGTCGCATATATCTGTTCCTGAGGTGTCGGAAAATCTCTTTGCCTTGTTCTGTCATAGGTGAATACTTGCGAGTCCCTGGTTCGGGTATTGCGAATATTGCGATACTTAGCGCCCGTTTTAAAATACCCGGTCGATTCTCCAACTTTCAGCGGAATCTGATAATTGAAGCGACCAACATAGTTCCGTGCTTCATTCCGAAAGGTATTGTCTTC
>JAHCMJ010000401.1 GCA_019192485.1 Cyclobacteriaceae bacterium HetDA_MAG_MS6
AAGTTCCACTAAAGATGTAAGCCATTTTTCGTTTCGTGATGAAATTGAAGTTCATCTTGGAGAATGCATTTCGCGAAAAAGCATTGGCAAACGATATTTTGCTCTGATCGCCTTTTCTGCTAGAGAATGCTTCTACGATCACCCTGGTAATAAATACAGCGCTGAAGAAAGAGCAGATAATCCCAATAATGGTAGTTATCGCAAATCCTTTTACAGGCCCCTGACCCAAAACGTAAAGAATAACTCCTGTGATTAAGGTCGTGACGTTTGCGTCTATGATGGTCGTATATGCCTTTTTGTAGCCAGTCGAAATGGCCTGTCGCAAGGCTGATCCGTTTCGCAGTTCTTCCTTGATTCTTTCAAATATGAGCACGTTGGCATCGATAGACATACCAATGGTCAGCACAATACCGGCGATACCAGGTAGCGTAAGAGATGATCCAAACTGGGCCAGGATACCCAAGATGAAGAATACATTAAAGAACAAGGCGACATTGGCAATCAGACCGCCTTTGGCATAATACAAGATCATGAAAAAGATTACGATTCCCAATCCAGCTAGGATTGATACAATCCCCTGACGTTGAGCAGCTTTTCCTAGCGTAGGTCCAATCACCACATCTTCTACGATAGTAGTCGGAGCGGGGAGAGCACCAGCTTTCAGAATGTTAGCAAGGTCTTTAGCTTCGTCAATGGTGAAGTTTCCACTGATAGAGGAGTTACCATTTGGGATCTCACCTTGTACGTTGGGAGCAGAGTATACATAGCTGTCAAGGACTATGGCAATACGTCGATTTACATTATCTCTGGTCAGTCGCTTCCAAACTTTAGCGCCTGTTGAGTTCATTTGCATGGATACCGCAGGTCTTGATCGCTCATCCAGGTCCTGCCTGGCATCAGTAATCGTTTCACCAGTTAGCGGTGCCCTACCGGTTCTTGAGTTTTTGATAGCATAAAGCTCCAACAACTTCTCACCGTTTTGACCTTCTGTTTCAAGCGGTTTTACCAACCACAGAAATTTGATGGTGGAAGGGATAAGTGCTTGAACGTCTTCTCTTTGTAGAATTCTGTTGATTTTGGCAGTATCTTTTTGATCGTACAAGAGGTTGTAAGGAGATTTCAGCAGACTGAAAAGCGGGGACACCTGGGTATTGGTGAGTGAATCCAGATTTGATTCAGCGGTATCGACTTCTGCCACCGCGCCTGATGTGTCTGTGTCGTCTGCAGTCAACAAAGTAGAGAGGTCGTCAGAGGCTGCATCACTGGCAGTGAGATCTTCTGGTGAAAGGTTAGCTTTTTGCTCCTCCACGATAAGGTCATTGATCCTCTGAAGGACATCTGAGATCTCATTTAACTCATGTACTTCCCAAAATTCCAGTTTGGCTACACCCTGCAATAACTTTCTTACTCTCTCAGGGTTGTCCACACCAGGAAGCTCTATTTGAATTCTTCCTGTACCTTGGAGTCGCTGAATATTGGGCTGAGACGTACCAAACCGATCAATACGAGTGCGCAGAATGTTGAATGATCGGTCAATTGCACCTTCTACTTCGGTATTGATAATGTCAATTACCTCCTGATCCGTAGAGCTCAGGCTGATGCGGTCGCGGTTGGCTGCATTGGAAAATACATAAGACAACTTCTTGTCGGGTGCTTGCTCTGTGAATACCCGGTAAAACTCATCCACATAGTTGAGCTGAGTGCCTCTCACATTGTTTTTTGCTGCCTCCAATGCAGCAAGAAAATCATCATCTCTGCTATTGCCGCTGAGCCCCTTCAATATATCCACCGGAGAGACCTCCAACGTGACATGCATACCTCCTTGCAGATCCAGGCCCAGGTTAAGCTCTGTTTCCTTTACATTCTGAAAGGTATAGTCCAACCCTAGCAGGTTGTATACAGGCTCATTCCAGATGGAGTCCAGGTATCGTTGTTTTTCGGCGGCATCAAGATTGCCTCTTTCATCTGTTGAAGCGTTGGTGGCTTCTTTTTGGATATTTTGTGCTACGAATGTAAAGGACAAGTAGTAGATACAAAGTAGCGAGATCAGAATGGTCAAAAAGACCACAAAACCTTTATTTTTCATTGTTTATTTATTTGATCCATCCACGGTAGTGGAATGGTTTGAATGTTAAATTGAAATTAGAATCTGAAAGTGGATCACCTGACTCCTGCCTGCCATTTAATCTTCTGGTAGGTGCACTACTAAGGTGCGTTTGGGGAAATAATCCTTCTCAATAAGATCTTGAATGTTTTCGATTGGCTAACTGTAAACTGATCTGCAATCGAAAAAGAGGTCTTTTTTTCTTCCCAGGAGGAGATAACTTCTAATAGGAAACTTTGAAAGTCAAGGTTGAATTGGACGGGAGATTGTACCGTAGCCGTCTTGAACTCCAGCTTGGTTGGGTTCTCTTTCTGGTCCTCTTCTCCTGCCTGCTGGCATACCTGATTCTCACTGCTTTCGCTTGTTAATACGGGAGTACCGACTGCATAGATGCTCACCGCTATCCCAATAAGCAGAATCAAGAGATGGTGTGTAGACGATATGGATCTCGCTATTTTCATTGTGAGCGGCGGCAAATGTAATTCATTTTCAGCTAAAACGTTTTCATTTGCTGGCCTGTTCCTATAGTCTCGACTTCATGAAATAAGAAAGTACCTTAACAGCATTATCAAAGTTGTCATGATTGGGAATAATAAAATCTGCCTCCACCTTCAACGGCTTGATATATCTGTCAAATGCTGGCATGACATGGTGCTGATATCGATAAAGTGTATCTTCCAGATCATTATAACCCCTCTCCTTCGCATCCCGGATAATCCTGCGCGTGAGCATCAGATAGTCTGGTGTTTCAATGAATATTTTTAAGTCCAGCTCACCGCTGATACCAGGGAAGTAAAAGGTAAAAAGCCCCTCTACAATAATGATTGGAGCTGGTTTTACCTCAATAATCTTTTTGGGTTCGTCTCGAAAATTAAAATTGTATTCCTCAAGTTCAAAGGATTCTCCAGCTTTCAATCTTTTGAGGTCCCTTACAAATTTTTCCTGATCAAGTGAATGAGGAGTATCAAAGTTTCTAAAACCCTTTTCATCCTGAGGTTGCAAGTTGTAAGGTAGGTAGTAATTGTCTTGAGAAAACAAGGTAATATAATCGGGTCCAATACTAGCCATTAGCTGCTTGAGAAAGTGAGTTTTTCCCGAACCACTACCTCCGGTAATGCCGATCGTATACGGTACCGATATCATCAATTAAGACAAGAAATCCATTAATTTGTCAAAAGCACGTTTGCGGTGAGAGATGTTGTTTTTCTCCGCGTCCGTCAATTCCGCAAAGGTACGATCAAAACCGTCAGGCAAAAAGAGCGGATCATAACCAAAACCATTGTTTCCGC
>JAHCMJ010000402.1 GCA_019192485.1 Cyclobacteriaceae bacterium HetDA_MAG_MS6
GACTCATCTTACGATGTTTCCTATTTGGAGATCAATCCCGATGCTATCTCCAGACTTGCCGAAAAAGGAGTGCAGGTCAGTAAACCGGAGGAGGTGTTGCCCAAGGCCGATATTGTGATCTTGTCGGTGCCGGATGTGGCGATCAAGCTAGTCTCGCACGATGTAGTACCACTAGCAAAGGCAGGTGCGATCATTGTGACATTAGATCCAGCTGCACCTCTCGCAGGCCATGTCATGATGCGTGAAGACCTTTCTTATTACGTAACCCATCCTTCACACCCTTCAGTCTTTAGTTGGGAGCCTACGGAGGAAGCCTTCAAAGATTACTACGGAGGAATCGTGGCGAAGCAGACGGTGGTCTCTGCCCTGATGAAAGGCTCCGAGGAGGATTATCAAACAGGTGATGCACTGACTCATGTCATCTTCGCTCCCGTCACCGTCAATCACAGGATTACAGTAGAGCAAATGGGGATTTTAGAACCTGCTTTCTCGGAAACGCTCTCTTCCACTTGTATCAATAAAATTCGAGAGGGACTAGACGAGGTAGCTAAAAAAGGAGTTCCCTACGAAGCAGCCAGAGATTTCATCTTAGGCCACATCAATATACAGTTAGCGGTGCTGTTTGGCGAACTACCAATCAAATTTTCTGATGCAGCTATCAAGGCCTTGGAACGAGCAGATGGCATCCTCTTCAAAGAGGACTGGAAGCAGATATTCGAACCAGAGGATGTAATGGAACAGATCAAAGCCATCACCTAGATAGAGTGGCTACATCGGTGTTTGAAACAAAAGGCTATATTTTCATAACCTTTTTGGTGTTTTAGAGATTCATGATGTTGATACCTATTTAAAACGACCATGAATCAAGAAACACTGGAACCAATTGTCGAGACCAAGACCACACACAAGATCAAATTAATCTCTGTCCATTGTACACTCCCCGACGAGATAGACAAGGACGAGATGTACCTGAAGTATAAAGGTAAAAAGGTTTGGCCAAGAGGTTCAATCTACTACCGTGTAGATACGGGAGATGTAGCTCCGGTTGGACTGGAACTAGAGGTGGAAGAAGGCTGGACGGAAGTCGAATTATGGGACTTTGACTACCTCAGTCGGAATGACTTCTTAGGTACTTTTCGATTCAAGGTAGATGATCAGTCCGGAAGCTACTCAACATCTATGACCTTAGTGGAGCCTAACAGCACAGCGAGCTATATTCTCAAATGGGAAATATTAAACTAGCCTGAAGTAAGTCTTCTGATCCCGTTGAGCTGAGTCGCTAGGAAAGTTTAGCACCTTTGAAGTAATATACTCTAATAGGATTGCCTTTTGGTGAGTAGCCGATAAACGTTAAATTGGTTACAGTCACGGCATCTTTAATTTGTTGCAGCTTTGGGTTTTCGATCTCGGCAAATACACCAATAGTTCTTGGATGATGACTCTTGTGAATAGCTTCTAGGTATTTGATGGTTTCCATTGTCATCTTGATAAAAAGACCAGGGATTCGGCGAGTGGGTGAAATGAGTCCTCTAAAAACAAAAAAATGATTTTGAAGTCGTTGGATATAGCTTGTAAAAGCTGTTGTTAAGCCGATAATTCTGTTATTGTGATCTCTTGCAACCAGGACCACTTGCTTGACCCGATGATAAGGGTCCTGATCAGCAGGTAGTGCATTTAGAGCCCTCCAAATGCCCACGATTTCGGCTGCTGTCTCATTGGACAATTTCCCCCATACGTTTTCTAGGGTTACCCGATAAAGCGTGTTCTCTTGATTACCCATTTCTTGTCACATTAATTTCCCTGACGCTGCGAATGGTCAATTTGTTTTCCCATTTAATTGGGCCAGTTAGATTGAATTGACCTAATATGGGTATCATGATTTTCAACATCTCTATAGCCTCTATTTGTGCCATTTGACTACCCAGGCAATGATGTATACCGTATCCAAAAGATAAGTGCTGCTTCGAATCTCTACTGATATCTAATGCATCTGGATTTTTAAAGTGCTTTGGATCTCTATTGGCGGCTCCGACACACAAAGTTAGAATGCTACCAACCGGGAGATGAACTCCACCTAAGACCATCTCCTGAGATGTTTTTCGACCTGTGATTTGCACAGGAGAGTGAAGCCGTAGTACCTCAGATACAAAGGCTGGGAGTGAGGGCTGATCCATTTTTCCAAGCAACGCCTTATTGTTTAGCAGGAGGAGTAAGCATTGGCTGAGTAGGGTGGAGGTCGTTTCGAAACCGGCAATAAATAGAAATATCAACAAGGTGACAGCTTCATCTTGTTTCCTGCCATTGTTACGATAAGCCTGCTTAATCTTTGCACTTAGGTTTGCTGGCTTATTCGGATCAACAGTATCGTAAAAGTTCTGAAACGAATCTAATAGTCTTTCCGCAGCTTTCTGGGTTTGGAGTAGATCGCGAAAGGATAAATAGGGCCCTAGCAATTGTACCAGTCTCAGGCCGTCATTCAAATGTCGCTCTCCCTGATCACTAGGAAAGCCCAGCACGTGACAAATCATCTGCATGGGGAGCTTTTTCGCAATAGCAGTTACCAGGTTAAACTGTTTTGGTAATTTACCTGCAATATCTGTAGACAGTTGCTGAGCCATTGCTGACAAAAGATCTTTCGTAGGCCAGTTTTTTGCTAGAAGACTTCGAAGTTCTGTATGGTCAGGAGGGTTGATCTGGATGAGCATACTGGATATGATTGCCGAGGTAGCATCGAAATCAATATTCCTATTTGAGGCATAGCCTTGCAACTTATTTACCCATTCGACTCGACTACCTGTGAGGCATGAGGGGTCATGCAGTACCTGCCTGACCAGGTCGTAGCTCATAACAACGTAGTCACCGGTGGTAGCTTTGAAAATGGGAGTGCTTTCTCTGATTTTATGATAGGAGGGATAGGGATTTTGGATAAAATCCAGGTTTGATGGCTTCCATAATTCAGATGTTTTCACTGATCAAAGTACTGATGAAGTTAGAAAAAGAGGATACAGTCGGGTTATCGTACAGGCTCAAGGGATCGATGTCCAGGTTGAGTTTTTGTTCCAAGTCTCCTAACAGAAACAAGGAGTTGACAGAATCAAGTCCTAGATCATGAAAAGAAACATCCTCACCTATGCTATCTGGAGCCACTTTTAGCTCCTTGGCTATAAGCGTTTTTACTAGTGAAGTGACTTCATCTTGATGCTTCATTTGTCAGCTGATGTAGTGGTCAGATATGCTTGGCATTTTTGACAAGTTCCTGATAGTCCTTTATGGCTTTTTCTACGATTTCATGTGCTGTTTTTGCATCTTGAAAGTCTTCTACTTTCACCTCCTTTTTCTCTAGTTTTTTATAGTCTTCAAAAAAATTCTTTAACTCTCGTAGAAAATGTGGA
>JAHCMJ010000403.1 GCA_019192485.1 Cyclobacteriaceae bacterium HetDA_MAG_MS6
ATATCCCGAAATGCTACAAAAATTAGTCGCTAAATATGCTTCATAGCGCATCTGATGCCGATAGCTATCGGCAAGGGTCCTTGGCGGTTCGCCGCCGCGATCGAGCCCAAGAGGAGGAGCAATAAAAGGGTGACTACCAAGTCGCCCTTTTTCTTTTGTTTGTCTCGCCCTTTAAATAGTCACATTTCACATTTGTGTCAACTTTCTTCAGGGACGAGACAGTCTAATTCCAGAAAACACCGTATAGCAAGGCCACAATGGCTATTATGCCAATAGCTCCTACATTAAAAGAAGCGCTTGTATTGAACAAAGTCTTAGCATCGTCCAGTTTCAAGGCTTTATTGTCTTCTGTTTCTATTTTGACATTGGTGTAGAAGATCACTGCGATCATCAGCAACATAACTCCCATCATATAGATTGACTCAAACCCAAGATGTGCCAGGGACCTACTAAATGCTACACCGGAAAAGAGGCAAATCAGCCCCAACCCTCCAAGAAAATATGTTACTCTCATGGTGGATTTTGTTGTATCCAGAGCTTTTTGCTGCGACGGTATTTTTACCCCTTTATCCAAAAAGCTAATTACCGAGGCGATAGTACATAAAATGATAAAAACGTATCCCATCCTAAGAATAAAGGGTATTTCAGGTAATGCCAGCTTAATCAAAATACCTAGCGGAATAGTGACTACAGCTGTCCATAGTGCTGCCTTCGATGTGATCTGCTTCCAAAATAGCCCCATAGCAAAGACTACCACCACACCTGGATATATAAACCCGGTGTATTCCTGTATGTATTGGAAGACCTGGTCAAGGTTATTCAAAAGAGGAGCAAATGCGATAGCGATGACCAAAGCCACAATAGCAACAATTCTTCCGACCCAAACCAGTTGCTTGTTACTGGCTGACTTATTGATATACTCTTTGTAAATATCCATAGTGAAAATAGTAGAGGTACTATTAATCATCGAAGCCAGAGAAGAAACAATAGCAGCGGCAAGCGCCGCAAAAGCCAATCCTCTTACACCAGCTGGCACAAAGTTTTTAAGCAGCCACGGGTATGCTTCATCGGATTTATTGATCTCACCTAGTGCCTCGACGGGTTTCCCAATAATAGCAGACAGCTCTGCAGGTGAGTAGTCATTGACCAGCACATATGCTGTGATGCCAGGTATCACCACAAGTAGAGGTACTAGAATTTTCAGATAACCGGCAAATATCAACCCTTTCTTGGCTTCCTCAATTGACTTAGCTGCAAGCCCTTTTTGGATGATGTATTGATTAAATCCCCAGTAACCCAGATTGGTTAACCACATCGCTCCGAACAAAACAGCAACTCCAGGCAGATCGTTAAAGGTATCTTTCAATCCGCCATTGCCGTCAGGCACCATCGACATCCCTTTTGGAATAACCATTGCAAAATGGTCAGACGCTTTTTGATAGATCACAAGAAAGCCATCAATAATACTCCCAGCGCCAACTGCATCCAGAGCAAGAAAGGTAGTAAAAAGTCCACCAATCACTAAAAATGCCACCTGGATAACGTCCGTCCACGCAACTGAGGTCAATCCCCCGTAAACGGAGTAGAGGCCTGAAAAGGCTAGCAACCCGATAATCCCATAGATTAATGGAATACCTATAATATTTTCAAGAGCAAGAGCTCCGAGGTAACTAACAGAGGTCAGGTTGACAAAAACGTAAACCAGCAACCAGAAAATGGCAAAAAAAGTACTAACCCGATGGTCAAATCGCTGATTGATAAACTGTGGCATAGTGTATATGCCCTTCTTCAAGAAGATAGGTAAGAAGTACTTTGCCACTACAATCAGTGTGACAGCCGCAATCCACTCATAAGCTGCGATCGCCAAACCTATGGCATATCCTGAACCAGACATTGCAATAAAATGCTCAGCAGAGATATTGGCAGCAATCAACGAAGCTCCCACGGCCCACCAGGTGAGCGAGTTACTTGCAAGAAAATAATCATTGGCAGTTTTCTCTTCTCCCTTTTTGGTACGAGAAACATAAAGGCCGATGCCTATAATCACCGCACAGTACGCAGAAAAAACGATGTAGTCCAGAGTAGAAAATCCCATATGTTTATGTATTAGCTTGTCTGATTACTAAAGATTATTTTGAAAAAGATGATAATATACTTCATTGGACCTGAGTTGATCCTTGAGGTCACGTACCTGGGTTTTACTGTCGATGACCACGACTTCGACTTCAGCTATATCCGCTAAGTCCTCTATGAAAGAGGTATCAATCGCTTTGCTAAAGACAGTATGATGAGCTCCTCCGGCCAATATCCAGCTTTGCGCGGCCAACGTTAAACTGGGTTGTGGTTCCCAAAGCACTCTGGCCACCGGAAGCTCTGGTAGGTCATTCTTAGGTGAGATGGTTTGTACTTCGTTTACCAGTAACCTAAAACGATTGCCCATATCAATCAATGATACATTAATTGCCCTACCTGAGTCCACATCAAATACTAATCTAGCAGGATCGTCTTTTCCTCCAATACCCAAAGGATGGACCTCGCACTTAGGCTTAGAACTGGCTATCGATGGACAGATCTCCAGCATATGAGAACCCAACACTTGTGAGTTGCCATTGGTAAAGTGATAAGTATAATCTTCCATAAAAGATGTACCCCCTTTGAGTCCACTATCCATCACTTTCGCGGCTCGTAGTAGTGCTGCGGTCTTCCAATCACCTTCGGCCCCAAAGCCGTAGCCATCGGACATCAGACGCTGGACAGCAAGCCCAGGTAGTTGCGTCAACCCATGGAGGTTTTCGAAAGTGTCTGTAAAAGCTCCAAAGCCACCCTCGGTCAAAAAAGCTCGAAGGCCGATCTCTATTTGCGCCGCGTCTCGCAGTGATTGGCTTTGCAATACATCCTTGGTAATCTGATAGGCATCACTATATTCTTGAAGTAGGTTGTTGATGTCCTGATCACTTACTTGGTCTACAAAGTGAACCACATCCCCTAGTCCATACCCATTCACTGAAAAACCAAAACGAATCTGGGCCTCTACTTTGTCACCTTCAGTAACGGCAACTTCTCGCATGTTATCTCCGATCCGCGCTACCTTCAATGTTTGAAGTTCATGCCATCCGGCTGTCACTCGGGACCAATTACCAAGAGCAGCAATTACTTCAGGATCTTCCCAATGACCAACAATCACTTTCCTGCTTTTTCGCAATCTGCTTGCCATAAATCCAAACTCCCGACCGCCATGTGCAGACTGATTCTCATTCATGAAATCCATATCAATGGTACTCCATGGAA
>JAHCMJ010000404.1 GCA_019192485.1 Cyclobacteriaceae bacterium HetDA_MAG_MS6
CTGTAGACCTACCCGCCTTGTCGAAACGTAAGAAATGAGACCAATCGATTAGCTCCAGCTCGGGATGAATATCAATCGTCGGTAGCACTTTCATCGCCGTACGAACACTTTCTTTCAATTTGGATATCTCAAAGAGCGCTAGCGCCTCGTTCCTGGATTTGCACCACGGCTTAAATTTAGTATCATCCAGCTTTTCTAACTGCACGTGTCCAACATCCCTGATTACAAATTCGGTCATCATGCGCTTGTACTGCCCGAAGAATAGCATCTTGAAAAATTCAAGTTCATCCTGTTTGATTACCTGCACAATCTGATCTGCCTCTTGTAGTATAGCCAGGTTTTCAGGGTTTTCTGTCAGGTATAGCTCCATTTCATCTTTCTTGAGCGGCTCTAGCGCTTGTTTTTCCTGATGAAAAAGCTGGAGTAACTCTACTCTTGTGAATAAATGAAAGTGAGTGGACTCTACAGGAAACATGGTAGTGACGAAACCCTCACTTAGCAACTCTTCTATAGCCTGTGGAATGTCTTGGATCTCCTGGTAATGTAACTTACTAACTCTAAAGAAGGGTCCTTTTCTGTTGGAGAAACGAATGAATAGGCAGCGAGCATCTTCGCTCAACGATCTGAAATGACTGACAAATGATCGATCTTCCTTGCCAAGCACATGATCGTATTGTTCTTCAACAAATCTGATCAAGTAATTGAAGTAGTCGAGATAATATTTTTCTGGCAATATGACTTTTTCCTCTCCGGGCATGGGGCATGATGGCCAACACTTACAATGTTAGTCACAAGCTTCCGGGGAGCATGTCCTATGTCAAAAAAAAATAGCTGGATGAATAATGAAGTGTGGCGCTTATTTATGCCAAACTCTGATTAGTTGGTACCACTGAGAACTGGATTCGCCACCTGTCCACAACTCAGTATCCTGGCTACCTTCCTCCTGCGAATCGTGAATGTTGGGTAGTACAACTGTTTCGACATTTACCACGTTGATGTTGTTTTCGCTAATCCACTGGTTAGCGGCGGTCAGGACTTCTTCAAAATGCTGGACAGATCCTGACTTGAACAGGCCGCCTTTCTTTTTTTCAGGGACGAAATCTTTGACTTGTATCATTTGGTGATCTTGAAATAATGTAATAAAATATTAAAAGTACCAAATTTTTCCGACGAGTCAATGCATTTAATCGGAAAGACTATTCAACTTGACTCAAGAGTCTACATTTCAGTAACTCGTGCTTATTTAGAGAATTGTAGCGTTGATCGATTAGACCCTACTAGACAGAGAAGCTTTCACCACAACCGCAGGTACGGCTGGCATTAGGATTGATGAATTGAAAACCTTTACCGTTGAGCCCGTCAGAAAAATCCAGGGTGGTGCCGAGGAGATATAGTAAGCTTTTCTTATCCACGATGACTTTCACCCCTTTATCTTCGAATACGTCATCTCCGTCAGAGATAGACTCATCAAATGTTAGGTCATACATTAATCCTGAACAGCCTCCACCTTTTACTGAGACGCGCACATTGTGGTTTTCTGTGTGTCCTTCTTCGCCTCTTAGCTCTACTATTCTGTCTTTTGCTTTGTCCGTTACGCTTATCATCATGCAATAGGGTTTAGTACAACGCTGAAAACGGTGATGTTATTGATATCTCGACCATAGTACAGTTTGTCCATGGCATCATAAATATTTTTGGCTCGAAAATAGGATGTTTGCAACTCATTCATACCTCTGGCAGCCCACTGTATCGTGTAGGAGCTCTCCTTGTCCTTGTGAGTTTTCACATAGTCCAACATCTTATGCAGCGCATCGGTCTTGTCGAACCCTATCTCAGATTTAAATAAAAATGATTGGTTGTGACGTGGGTTGATGGTGATCAGATCTAGTTTGACCTTACCATCTACACTTCCATATTCAAACACCAATTCGTTACTCCGCAAGCCCAGAAAGTCCTTGATTTCATTCTGAATTTTTGCAGCCTCGATATGTATGTCCGTTCGGAGTTCCATGTCTCAATAATTGCTTTAACACCGGATTCAAAACCAGAAACCCTTCCCTTCCAGGAAAAGTTTCCTCATTTTTGCGAAATTAAACATTATCCGACAATCATGGTAAGAGTCGAGCATATTGGTATTGCAGTCAAGGACCTGAATAAGGTCAACGATCTATACAAAAAGCTATTTGGTCAGGCTGCTTACAAATCCGAGCGGGTGGATTCAGAACATGTGGAGACTTCCTTTTTCCAGGTGGGGGACACCAAAATTGAGTTTTTGGAAGCTACAGAAGATAATAGTGCTATCGCGAAATATGTAGATAAGAAGGGAGAAGGCATACATCATGTCGCATTCGAAGTGGAGGATATTCATCTGGAAATGGAAAGGCTTCGAGGTGAGGGTTTCCAACTGATCAACGAAACTCCAAAAAAGGGAGCAGACAACAAATGGGTATGTTTTATTCATCCAAAAACCACTAACGGAGTTTTAGTGGAGATCTGCCAGGAAATCAAGACGAATGAGTGAACAGAAAAGAACGGAAATAGGAGATTTAGGTGAGTTTGGTCTGATCGACCGTATCGCTGCACGTACCACAAATTATCATCAAGATACGGTCATGGGAATAGGGGATGATGCCGCGGTACTGGAAAAGGACGAAAGTCATTATACATTGATGTCATCGGATATGTTGGTTGAGGGTATTCATTTCGATCTCTCATACGCTCCCCTGCAACATTTGGGATATAAAGCGGTGGCAGTGAATGTTTCGGATATTGCAGCTATGAATGGCATACCCAAGCAGGTGACGATAAACCTGGGGCTGACCAATCGGTTTTCCGTAGAGGCTGTAGAAGCCATATATGAGGGGATCAACGCAGCGGCCCGGGATTACAAGTTAGATGTAGTTGGTGGTGATACTACCAACTCAAGATCAGGATTGATCCTTTCTGTTGCCATCCTAGGAGAAGTGACAAAGAGCAACATCACCTATCGAAAAGGTGCTCATGATACCGATATCATATGTGTCACCGGCGATTTGGGAGCAGCGTATGTTGGCCTGCATGTATTGGAGCGTGAGAAGCAGGAGTTTTTGGAGAACCCAGACATGCAGCCACAGCTCAATAATTACCAGTATATTGTGTCACGGCAGCTAAGACCTAAAGCCAGGATGGATATTGTACATGAGCTGGCATCGCTTGGTATTAAACCTACATCAATGATCGATACCTCTGATGGACTTACTTCCGACCTTTTTCATCTATGTCGTCAATCTGATTTAGGAGCTTCTATT
>JAHCMJ010000405.1 GCA_019192485.1 Cyclobacteriaceae bacterium HetDA_MAG_MS6
ATAGCCAGTGATGAAGGGGTTGATTTTTTGCGTCAGTTTGGAGTTACCGTCGAACGATATGAAGGCACCCTGGACAATGTTACCCACATGATCTAGTAGCTAGAAACCACCTCCACCGTCCTCATAACCTTCGCCGGTATTTCCTCTGCGGCCTTTTTGCTTTTTCTGGTTGAGTCTATAGGACAGCGAGAAAGTAACCTGAGTAATGCTACGTTGCCAGAGTGATTCAGCGAAAAAATTATCACCCGATGTCTCCGATCTGTATTTTCGAGAGTTAAAAATATCCCTTATGCTCAAGGCCATTGTGCCATTTCGCTTCCAAATATCCCGGCTAAACCCAAGATCAACAGTTGCTATTTGAAGTCGCCTGCCTTGAGGAATGTTTTGAGGTGCAATGTATCGTACATTGAGCTGAGCATCGAAAAGTCCTTTTACCTTGAAGTTATTACTTATCCGTGTCATAAACGTCAAGGTCTCCGCACTCAAAGATTGGTTATTAGCAGAACCCGTTGTTTGACTATTAAAGAAATTAATGTTTCCAGCTATTCGATACCAGGAATTGAATTCCCTGGAGACATTAATCTCCAAACCGATGGCGTCCCGGGTACTCAGATTTTCGGGTTGCGTAAACCTGATCCCCTCTTCATCCACGCGCACGATGCGCTGAATGACACCTTCGGTATGTCGATAATACAACCCGTAGTATATAGAAGCGTCACCTCCGTTACTTAAATAACCCAGCTCATAAGAATCGGTAAATTCCGGTTCCAGCCTGGGATTACCTGTCCAAAAGCTTCGGGCATTGGAGATTGATGTAAAAGGGTTCAGATAACGGAACCTTGGCCTATTGATGCGTTTACTATAGCTCAGCTGTAGTGAATTGGTCTTGGACAATTCGTACGTAAAGTGCACACTAGGAAAGATATTGAGATAGTCTTGTGTGTTTTCATCATTTTGTTCCTCAAGCTCTGTACGAATATCCGTTTTCTCCATCCGGGCACCTAGCTGATAAGATAACTTGCGCTTTTTATCTCCAAAAATGGCATATAGAGCTGTTACATTTTCGTCATAGGTAAAGTCATTTGACAACTCCGGCAGCCGCTGGAAGATTCCATCACTGTCTTGCTCCTCGACGAGGTAATCATTGTGCACTTTTCGGATAGTCGATCGAAAGCCGAGTTCTATCTTCTTATCCTGGGAAAATGGGTGTAAGTAGTCTACTTGAAACAGCCATCGCTTTTCACCTTCATCATTTTCGGATCGTTGATAGAGAAAGGGGACAAGTGATTCCCCAGGCAAACCAATGGATTCGACAATATCCGATTGTTCTACCTCATTATTATTTTGAAACTGAATGTCTGCGGCGAGCTTTCGACCTTTTTTGGCAAACGTCTTTGTGTAATTAATAGAATATTCTAAACTCTTGTCATCTTCAGACTCTTCGTCTTCTCTGAACGAATTGGAGAACAACTGATTAAAGCTATCAAAATCATTGTAAGTAATATCAGAGGTATTGTCATCATCAGAAAATCGATACAGAAAAGCCAAAGTGATAGTGCTCTTATCATCAATGTAAAAGTCAGCACCGGCCCTAGTGTTGTAGGCAATCCCACCTCGTAGTCTATCCCCTTTTGAGGTAAAAGAACTGTCTGAGGGTATAGCCACCTGATAGGTTTCACTTTTTCCCGGCATCTTGCGATAAGCCACACCGACGCTAGAAAACATATTGACCCACTGCTTACGAAAATTCAGATTGTAGCTCAGACCATGATTATGAGGCACTCCGGTGTTTAGCTGAAAACTACCATTCACTCCCTTTGATTGTTCCTTTTTCAGCACGATATTGATAATACCAGCCAATCCTTGTGCGTCGTACCTTGCAGAGGGGTTAGTCACGATCTCCACCCTTTCCACCATGTTTCCTTGTAATTGTCGCAAGGCATCAGCGCTAGATAGGCCTACGAGGCCTGACGGTTTACCGTCAATTAAGATTCGCACGTTCTCACTACCCCTCAGGGAAACGTTCCCTTCGACATCTACAGCAACAGAGGGTAGATTGGATAGGATATCTGAAGCGCTACCCCCAAGGTTACTAAGGTCCTTGCCTACGTTATATACCTTTTTATCTAGATTTAGTTCTACCTGAGTGCGTTCGCCTTGAATCACTACTTCAGCAAGTTCTGTAGTAGATACCTTCAGGGCTATTTCACCTAAGTCGACCTGTTGTCCTCTTCTGACCTCTATACCTGCCATATCTAATGATTGGTAAGTCACAAATTGTATTCGAATCGAATAAGTCCCGGGCTGCACTTGTAATGAAAAGGCACCATTGACGTTTGTAATCGACCCAGATACTAATGACGAATCAGTACTATTGAAGACGCTAATCGTGGCAAATTCCAACGGCGATGAAGTTTGATCATCCACCACAATGCCTGTCAATTTGCATAGCTGCATGTTTTTGCTAGGCCTAAGGTTTTGAGTCTGGGCCAGGGTTTTTGTTGATGATATCGCAACAAGAAAGAAGAAAAGTACTGTTTTCATCCAGAACTTGCTAGAGTATGGTAGTATTGCTGACTGTCTAACTATTTGGAATCGGCGATGTTTCAAAAGTTGATAAACGGTATGAAGGGATATAATTAGACGACATTAACCTCACGCTGGAGGTCGATAGCAAAGGTTTTCTGTACTGACTCGCGGATCATCTCCGACAGTTTCACGACCTCTCTACCCTTTCCTCCACCATAATTGACTAATACGAGTGCTTGTTTTTCATGAACGCCAATATCCCCTCGTCGCTTACCCTTCCAACCACATCGTTCAATTAACCACGCAGCTGGGATTTTGACCCAATCTTCGGATACAGGGTAACAAGGGATTCCTGGATACGCAGCCTCCAGGGCTTCAAACAATGCCCTCTCTATGACAGGATTTTTAAAAAAACTACCCGCATTACCAATATCAGCAGGGTCTGGTAGTTTTGATTGTCTGATCTCGATCACAGCTTCGCTGATAGCTCTGATAGAAAGCTCCTCGACACCCATGGCGGTAAGCGTACGACGAAGGTCCCCATACGCCACATTGAACTTTGGTCTTTTCGATAGCTTAAAAGTGACAGAGGTAATAACAAACTGATCTCGTAAATCCCCCTTGAAGATGCTGTATCTATAACCAAACTTGCAATCATTCCACTTGAAAGTATGCATTTCTCCTGTTTTTACCTGGTAAGCTTCCAAAGATTCAAAGACTTCTTTTAGCTCAACACCATATGCCCCAATATTTTGCAT
>JAHCMJ010000406.1 GCA_019192485.1 Cyclobacteriaceae bacterium HetDA_MAG_MS6
GCTGTTACAGAAAAGGCGGGGAAAACACGGGGGTCGGTGGATGGTGAAGGGGTAACATCCTGAGCGGCACTCTGAACAACCCATCCTCCGCCATCATTGCTCATCATAACCATACTAGACAGGTCCTTTCCGTTGTCATGTTCCATTTGCCAGGTGAAACTAATATTTCGGCCTCCAGCAGGTTGATTGTCAGCAGTAATAGTCCAAACAGAAGCAATAGAGGTACTTAAACCGTCTGTAATAACGGCTTCTGGTCCAGTAACCCGAGAAACACTCACATTGCCCAGATCATCTGAGCCCGATGCTATATTTACACCTAGAACATCAAGAGATCCGGTACCAACAGCTCGAGGTTCTACGTTATAATTACCTTGAACATAGCTAGTACTACTTTCTGTAGGAGCTGTAGCAGAGCTACCCAGTACTAGGTGAGTATCATTAAGCATTTGAATAATACCGTCCGTTGTCGTCAGCGCCGAGTTAACCCGGAGGTTACCATCAATTTGAAGCGTTTTACCTGATCCATTGATGACAAGGTTGTCTATCGATACAGTATCCGAACCAGTGGACTGAGGCGCTAGGATCATATCCTTGCTTACCGTTAATGTCTCGGTATAGTCAGCTAAATTCAGTGTAATTTGTCCACTTTCGACAAGTACGTCGTGAGCCTCCTGAATGCGATCTCCCCCATTTTGCATGCCAGAAGTACCTACGTACAAACTAGCAAAAGAGCCCTGAAATCCGGCAGTACCACCTTCGGTGTCAGTACCAGAACCTAGCCACGGAGAGATATCAACATTAGTAGTATTAGAGATATTAGTAGTAATGGTTGCTTCGGAAAAGGATCCAAGCCAGTTACCAGACATATTGACCGTGCCGGAGGCTGTCGATGACCCCTGAACCAAAAAACCATTTCCATTAGTAGATATAGAGCTACTATCCACTACAATTGAAGATGCGGGATAGGCCGAACCTTGCTTAGCAACAGATAAGCCGTAGGCAGTAGTACTCGCTGCCTGACTAGCCAAACTAGGATTGACAATCACACATTCCGACGCTACAATACTTCCACCATTGTAGGCGTACATACCATGACCTACAGCATTCGAGGATTCAGGATCAAAGCCATTGCCACTTACCGTGCTTCTATATACGGTGGCGACGGCATCTCCCCCTCTGGAGTAGATACCCCTATTAAAATTGTCGTGAACATTTGATAATGTAATAGAAGCCGTGATTCCTATTCCATCTGAGACATCATTCCCCCCACCGTTAAAATCAGCCAGGTAAATGGCTGAATAATCTGTCTGTGTATTTCCTATGCCACTGATGTCTACAGAGGTAATGGCAAGGTCGATATCGGTTGAGGTATTGCCGTTATTTCCAACGAAAGCGTAAATACCAGCATGTGCATCAGGTTGTGAAAGTCCACCTCCCGGTCCAATGAACTGAGTCATGATGACATTTTGAATATCAATATTACTTGCCGTATAGTTGGTGCCATCCCAGTTATTCACCTGAATACCACGGGTACATCTGGTGAAGGTGCCCCCATCCACAGCAAGTCTGCTGGAGCTATTCGCATTAAATACAAAGACCCCGTAAGATGCCTTAGTGATATTATTGTTGCTGAGGTCAACATCCACCGTACCGGTGAGGGTGCCTAAACTGACTCCTACACTGGCATTGGCACCTGTTGCCACTAAATCTAACATTTGGATTTCATTGTTATCAATGGTAACAATACCAGAAGAAAGGCTGTCAATAACAATGGCAGCCAAATCTGCGTAAATCACATTATTAGCAATGTTACTTCCAGTGAATTGTATGTCAATACCTGTTGACGCATTAGATGTTGATGTATCAGTACCGATCTGAAAACCATCTATCGTGACATCAGCAGCCGTGATAGTAAATGCTACAGCACTTGAGGCTGGATCAATAATGGTTTCAGCAGTACGTGAACCATCTCCTGCAATACCAACGTTGGCTCCAGTGATAGTCAAACTTTTGTCAACAACGACGCTTTCGGCAAAAGTACCTGCTCCGACGTTCACATTATCATTTGAAGAGGCTTGACTTACGGCATAACCAATAGTCAAGCAAGGAGCACCTGAACAATCACCGGAATCTGTGCCTCCGGTTGTGACAAAACGATCAGTTTGGGTCCATCCTGAAAAAGGCAATAATATCAGGATGAACAAGAATAATCTTGTAGTAGATGAATACATTTTAGCGGTGGACGAGTTGATTTAGGAAAATAAAGCTAGGAAAAAAAACCGAAATGTCCTTGGAATAGTACTCATGCTAAAGGGAATAATACCAAAATCGGTTATAAGCGAGAGTTTACAGAACTGTTATTCAAAAGGAGGAAATACCAGGATTGAACAAAGTTCAAGCAATTTTTTTGTTCACCATGTCACAAGTGATAATAGCGGTCACCACAATTCCTTTTCTCATACGAATATAGGTTGACAAAAGTTAATTGGCTTTAGGAAAGTATGGACTTTGGGAGTTTTAGGATCTATTTACAAGGAGATAAACAAAGTAGATCAGCATTACTATCAGCAGCAATAGCGAAATCCATTTGTTGCTTCTCTTATGTCCCGGGAAGTCATATTCACATATAGGACAGCTTTTGTCATTTGCCGGGATATCCATCCCACACGATGGGCATTCCTTGGTATTCGCCATATCACTCGAAATGGTAAAGGAATATGACTGTTGCTTGAAAGGCTGGTTTAGGGTTATCTTTTATCTCTAGCTTACAGCTTACTTCAGCTTTGGTAATACCACGAAGGTCCATAAGTGACTGCAGCTTAGCATGCAAGCGGACTTCCTGGTCGACCATTACCGGTTGATTAAACTTGAGCTTTTCAATACCGTAGTTGATCATCATCTTGAGGTTATGTACCTCAATGATCTGATTCCAAAGATGTGGTACGATCGATAGCGTCAAATAACCGTGAGCGATTGGTCCTCCAAAACCTCCCTCCTTTGCTGCTCTATCAGGATCGGTATGTATCCATTGATGATCCAGCGTGGCATCTGCAAATTGGTTGATTTGGTCTTGTGTGATGCCTAAGAATTCAGACTGACCAAGTTCTTTTCCCTCATATTGCTTAAAGTCCTCAAATCCAGTAATCGTGATCTTGCTCATTGCTACGATGATTTCATGGCGAAAATAAGACATTTTGCTATTTCAAAAATCAAAAGGGCATAGACTGTTACGGGTAATTATCCGCTTGATCTGATCA
>JAHCMJ010000407.1 GCA_019192485.1 Cyclobacteriaceae bacterium HetDA_MAG_MS6
GATCCTGGGCGAGTATCGACAATGAAGCCAAGCATAATGCCAATAGCAGGTATATTTTTTTTGATATCGAATTTTCTTCTTTCATGTGTGCTTTTAAAAGCTTGAAATCCTTCTCTAAATTACACCACAAGTTTGAAACCGGTGTTATCTCATTTTTTTTCAAAATTGTTTGACAAGCTTATCTGGCAAATACGCTTTGATCAACGGTATGACCGTCTGTGTCTAGAACTGCGAGGTGAGAAGGATCTGACGTTGGAGTATTTCGTTTTGGATTTGAATTCATTCAGCCATCATAAATGGGCTCCTGCGGAAGTCAATTGGTGGTCAGGCTTAGTTGGAATCCATGGGGAGTATGTTTTTGTTTCAAACTATCCAGGTCAAGACAACCCAGGTAGTGTATCACTTGGTATTTATGAAAGGGGAGAACAACTTGATGAGATTGAAAACTTCCAATTTCATCATGTCCAGGAGCAATTCGTAGTAGGAGTTGGTGAAGATTTAAAGACATATGCCTATGATCTCAGTCAAAAGCAACTAAAAGCATATGAAATCAGTGATGAAATCGTTCATCAAGATAAAATGGTGTTTCCGTCCTTGTATATGGCTGATGATCCATCGTTTGATACCATAAGGGAGTTTATGTCTACGATGGGAGTAGTGGTCAGTTTAGCAGCTGAGTACCTCGAAACCAAAGATCACGTGATATTTTCGTACTATAAAGGAAAAGAAATTTACAGTCGTTTTATTATTGTTGTGAAAGAAGGAGAAGTGGTTTTGCATGTACAGATGGACCAAGACATGAAGGGAGTGTCGACAGAAAGCTTTTTAACTTACCAAAACCTTTTGATCTTTGCTGAAAATAGACAGACGCTACAGGTATATGAATTGTAAACTAGTAATGTTGCTTGTTCTGGTACTAACTGCTCACAAGAGTTGGTCCTTGGCTGATTCGATCAGGATGGAAGTTAGAGACGGCCAGTCTATCATCATTCATCAGGTAGATCAGAAAGAGACGCTGTATTCAATAGCAAAGCGATACAACACTTCAGTTGCTGATATTACCAGGCGAAACAATCTTAGCGGAACTGGAATATCCATTGGAGATATACTTCAGATACCTCTCCCTCTGTCCAAAATTGAAGAATCAACAACATCGGCTCCGTTGTTTCATACAGTGAAACCTAAAGAGACACTTTATTCGATCTCTCGAGAATATAATGTATCTGTGGGAGATCTTAAAAAATGGAATAAGCTGAGAGATAATAGCTTGTCGGTCGGCCAGGAACTGAGAATAGCTGATGGAAGTGTCGGTATTTCTCCAGTTGCCGAGCAGCTAGTAGCATCTGAAACCACTAAGAACGAAGAGCCTGAGAATGAAGGAATGGAGTATTTTGTCCAGACAGGCGAAACATTGCTGTCGATCAGTAAGAAATTTAGCTTGTCGGTGGACAGTATCAGACTTTGGAATGACCTGACCTCGAGTTCGATCAAAATCGGACAGCGCCTGTATTTTCCGATAACAATACCTGAAGATAGCGTCAATAATGATCTTCCTGATTATTCAAAAACGGAGTATGGGTCAAAAACAAGAAAGGAGATCGAGGGGACATCAGTAAAAGTGGTGGAAGAGGGTGTTGCTCGACAGATTCAGAATGTTATAGAAACTTCTAAATATTTGGCGCTTCATCGCTCACTGCCTATTGGTACGCTTCTGGAAGTCAAAAATATGATGAACAATCAGAAGATCTATGTTAGGGTAGTGGGTAAACTTCCTGAAACCGGACTCAATGAAAATGTGATGGTTCGCCTGACCCCTAAATCTTTTGAGCGATTAGGGATTTTGGATGAAAGAGCCTTGGTTGAGATCTCATACTATACCGATGCCCCCTGAGCAAGGGTCTGTACAGGAAAACCTGCAAGTTTTTCTGGAAACAAAAGTCCAGCAATACAATAGACCCGATTTCATTGAGTTAGACCCTGTCTCTATTCCTCATCTATTCTCGAAAAAACAAGATATAGAAATAGCCGGATTGCTTGCCGCAGTATTAGCCTGGGGTCAGCGGATCACGATCATCAATAAGTGCAGGCAGTTGATGGATTTAATGGGAAATGCACCTCATGATTTTGTATTGCATCATCAGGAGTCGGATTTAAAGCCATTCTTAGCATTTAAGCATCGCACATTCAATGCTACTGACACACTTTACTTTATTCATTTCTTGCAATGGTTTTATAAGCGATATGAGTCACTCGAAGACGCTTTTGTTCCTTCACCAGACTTTAACCTAGAAACCACTGAGCAAGCTCTAAAGCATTTTTATGGGCTATTTTTCTCCCTAGATAATCATCCCAGCAGAACACGAAAGCATGTACAAACTCCGGAACGTAAGTCGGCATGCAAACGGATGAATATGTATCTACGTTGGATGGTTCGGAAGGATAATAACGGTGTTGATTTCGGTATTTGGGATAAGATCAAAGCAAGCCAGCTTATCTGTCCGTGTGATCTCCATGTGGATCGTGTTGCCAGGAAACTTGGATTGATTAATCGGAAACAGACAGACTGGTTGACAGCTTTAGAGTTAACCACCGCCTTGAGGTCATTTGATCCCGAAGATCCTGTGAAGTTTGACTTCGCCTTATTCGGATTGGGTATAGAAGAGAAGTTTTAACCCCAGGTTTCAGGGCCTTTTCTCCATTGTGCCAATGTTTCCAGTGTTGATTCTACAATATATTGGCCCTCAATCGCAGCTTTTAGCAGATGAGTGTAGTCACTTAAGTAAGTCAACCCTATTTGATGGCTTGCAAAGTTGGTGGCGGCTATAGGAAATCCATAAGTAAAAATGGAAACCATACCTAGGACCTGCGCACCAGAGGATCTCAATGCCTCAACAGCTGCAAGGGAGCTTCCTCCTGTAGATACCAGGTCTTCTAGCACCAGTACCTTTTGCCCGCCTTCCAGATGTCCTTCTATTTGATTCGTCAATCCATGTGACTTAGACTTTGATCTCACATATACGAATGGAAGGCCCATCGCTTCGGCTACAATTGCACCTTGAGGGATGCCGGCAGTGGCTACTCCGGCTATCACTTCGGTTTCAGGATACTTAGACTGTACTAAGCGCACAAAAGCTTCCTTGATCTTTGTTCTAACCTTTGGAAATGATAGACTTAACCTGTTGTCACAATAGATGGGTGATTTCCAGCCTGATGCCCAGGTAACGGGGG
>JAHCMJ010000408.1 GCA_019192485.1 Cyclobacteriaceae bacterium HetDA_MAG_MS6
ATTGCTCCCACCACCCCCTCAAGATGGCGTGTCTACCAATTCCACCACATGCGCTTGGAAATGGAGCACAAAAATAGAATTTAATTTGAAATACGCAGCCTTAAAATCAAACAGCTTGCCATACCGAATCAACAAAAAGTTGATCGTTGTCATAAAAGTTGGTTGTACGCTCAAAACCACTCTCCTTAGCCAACTCATCAATTTCTTCCAGACCGTACTTTTTGGATACTTCCATGTATATCGCTTCCCAGGCCCTGAACTCAAAAACTTTATTAAGCTTACCTATGGTTACAGATTGTCTTTTAGTACTAATCAGGAAGCTTTTGCACTCCCCTGTAGCTGGATCATATATAGGATTATGCATGAAAGCACCTAAATCAAAATCTGCATGCATTTCCTCATTGATACGACGAAGAAGATTTGTATTGAAGCGATTGGTAATGCCGTCTGGATCATTGTAAGCCTCAAGGATCACTTTCGGATCCTTTTTCAAATCAAACCCGATCATGATCTTATCGTCCTTATTCAGATTAGCCCTTAACTTCTTAAGGAAACCTATGGCTTTATCATTACTGAAATTCCCAATATTAGAGCCGAGGAAAAAGACGACATTCTTTTTCTCCTTTTGTAAGGAAATGTCAGCCAGAACTTTGAAATAATCTCCTTCTAGTGGCGAAATAGACAGTCCCGGAACAGTTTTATTCAAGTCATCCTCGAGTAGATCAAGCACATGCCCTGATATATCCACAGGTGAATATGTGAAGTCGACTTCTTCTTCAATGAAGTACTTAAGTAGCACTTTTGTCTTCATACCATCCCCAGCGCCTAGCTCCAGTATCCTGAAAGGTCCTCCTTCCGAAATTTCTTGAAGAATTTGATCCTTTTGCTCCTGAAATATATTGAGTTCAGCGCGAGTCAGATAGTAGGAATCCATATGCATGATCTCCTGAAAAATCCGATCACCGCGTTCGTCATAAAAATATTTGGATGAGAGCTGCTTGGGCTGAGAGGACAGTCCTATATAAACATCCTTCTCAAAGTCACTTGCAAAGTTCTTAGAGGTAGCGATCTCTCGGATCGTCTGGGCATAAGTCATATCTATTTGTATCTGGCTAATCGAAAACCGCTAAATAGCCATTGTAAATGTGGATGGAAAAAATTTCTATATGTAGCACGTATGTGGTCTCGTGGTGTAGCGTAAGAACCGCCACGAAGTACCATTTGGTTCATCATAAACTTACCATTGTATTCTCCCAGGGCACCTTCTTCAGCTTGATAAAATGGATAAGGCCGATATGCACTGCTTGTCCATTCCCATAAGTTACCATGGAACCCCGGGTTTTGAATGGGCTTGAAATGTTCTTCTTCGACAAAGTTTGCGCTTTTAGGAACCTCACTCTCATATTGCCTACATGCCACTTCCCACTCAAATTCGGTAGGTAGTCTCAACCCTTTCCACTTAGCAAAAGCATCTGCTTCATAAAAGGACACGTGAGCTATCGGATCGTCAAGCTGGATCTGTTTGAATCCTCCCAAGGTATAGTGAAACCATTTGTCATTCTCAAAATGCCAGTACAGTGGCGCCTTGCAACCATTCTGCTGCACCCAGTCCCACCCTTCTGATAACCAGTATTGGAAAGACTCATAACCACCAGATTCCATAAATTGAAGGTACTCACCATTAGTCACAGGGCTTGATGCTATACCATAGTCATGCAAAAACACTTGATGCACACCCTCCTCGTTATCGAAATGAAAATCGCCACCTTGATGCCCTATTTGATACTGACCACCTGGAATGTCTAGCCATTCTTTCTTAATGTTGCTATTGGAGCTGTCATCTAGCTCTACATACACAGGAAACAACGGATTCATGCCAAGGATATATTTAATATCGTATAGCAAAAGCTCCTGATGTTGTTGTTCGTGCTGCAACCCGACTTCAAAAACGTGCTGTAGCTTGGAATCTAGCGGAAATGCCTGAAGGAATGCTTCCATCTTCTCCTCTACATACTTCCTGTAGTCGAGAACCTCCCGGACCGTAGGCCTTGTCAAAAACCCGCGCTCAGCTCTCGTCCATCGATCACCAACGGTGACGTAGTAGGAGTTGAAAAGAAAGCAAAAATCCTGATGAAATACCTGGTAATCCGGCAAATGAGGGACTAATAGAAAGTTCTCAAAAAACCATGTGGTGTGTCCTAAGTGCCACTTCGGTGGACTGACATCTACACAAGGCTGAGCACTAAAATCTTCAATCTCTAGCGGATCGCAGAGTCTGACAGATTGTGCTCTGATCTTTTGAAAACGTTGTAGTAACTTTTGATTTGCGACGGTGACTTCCTGATCGGCAAGCGAAGGCATTTCAAGTTTTTTTCCCAATATAAAATGAATTGGATAGAAATACGGTCTCCTATCTGACTTTCTGAAAATACTGTAAAAACTTGCTAAGAAAAATGCTAATTCAAAAAAGGAGGCCCCTATTCAGGGGCCTAACCAACCAAAAAACTCAAAACAACCTAACCTATTAACCACTACTCAACTACACTAATCAAATACTGGGCCAAAAGGTTCAGGTCGAGATTTTTTTATCGATTAAGCCATCTTTTAAAAGCTCCGGATCGCTCGACACTCACGATTACGTCAATAGAGTTTGGAGGATCAGGGGTCAACTCAATTTTAACACGGCTTTTGGAATATGCCACCATGTTTTTGATTGATTCATAGGAGATGATAAACTTCCTGTTGATTCTGTGAAACTTCTTGGGATTCAATGTACCTTCCAAGTCACCAAGGTTGGAGTTGAGAATATGCTGGCGACCCGTCTTTTCTACTAAGTAGGTATATCTATCCTCACTAAAAAAATAAGCGACTTCCGTTTCTTGAATAGAGATGATCTTTTCTCCAAGAGTCACTATAAAACGTTCTTGATACTCAGGTTTATTACCAGGATTCAGTGCTTCAAGAAAAGTATCGATATCAAATTCTCGACGCTCTACCTTCCATGTCTTATACTTCTCGATCGCTTTCTTCAACTCATTTTGGTCGATTGGCTTGAGTAGGTAGTCAACACTATTTTCCTTGAATGCCCTGATCGCATATTGATCATATGCTGTTGTAATGATAATCGGTGTCTGTGACTGTACTTCCTTGAATATATCAAAGCTCAAACCATC
>JAHCMJ010000409.1 GCA_019192485.1 Cyclobacteriaceae bacterium HetDA_MAG_MS6
CCCGCCAATAGTAAAAAATTAAACTTCATGTACCTTTATTTTGAGTTGATTATCTAACGATGAATAGCTGAGCCTCTTTTTGCTCAATGTTGACGTCAATGGTTGAGGAGATGATTTCAAGCACCTCGTCTAGTGACTGATTGTCAAACTCGACGGTGAGTCTTTGTTCCAATGCCTGCTCGTACTGGAATTGAATATCATAGTGCCGGCTAATATCTGCTAATACCCTGGCCAGAGATTGATTATCAAAAAATAGCTTTCCTGTTTTCCATGACAAAAAATTAGGGTCGTTGTTTTCGCTTTTCGTGACCACCGCGGTTACCATCTGACACCTGCCAATTTCTCCTTTTTCCAAGATGACTTCCTGATCAGTATGCTCGAGGCCAAAGGAAACCTTACCCGACACCACAGTGACTATGACATCAGGTCCAATGGCACTCAAATTGAATGAGGTTCCCAGGACTCTGGTAATGGCACTTCCGGTTTCGATAATGAAGGGAGCGCTTTCGTCTCTTTCGATATCAAAGAAGGCCTCGCCAGTAAGCTTGACGAGTCGCTGGCTGACACCAAAAGATTCGTCTTGTGTGAGGGATGCTCCTCTATTGAGCGTAATAACAGAACCATCCGATAGTTCTATTTCTCTTACCTTGTCGGTTGCAGTCCATGAAAGAACCGGAGGTTTTGCAATTTGTCTATCCTGGTTGTCATAGAACAAAAAGGTTATAGCGAGGCCTATCACCAAGATCGCGGCAATTTTATAGGCCCAACTTTTCCAGGCATTGATTTTTATGACCTTTGTCTCAGATATCCTAGACTGGATATTCTTCCATGCGCTATCAAAGTCCGGCTCGTAACTGGCATATTTTTTTTCTCTTGTTTCCCAAAGTCTCTTGAGGTTATCAAGATAAGTCAGATTCTCAGGGTCTTCAGCTATCCACTCCTCGACGGTGTTGAGTTCTTCTTTGCTAGCTTGATTCGCTATAAACTTGACCAGTACGATGTCTTCAGGCGTTTTCATAATATGCGCTTTCCATAGTAGTCAGCGAAAACCATAACATCCCTAGTGATAAAGATATTTTTTTATGAAAAAGCTGCTAAAGTGCTAATAAAGCCTATGCATGGGTATGTATAGCCTTGTTGAGCAAGATGACTTCTGATGATTTTTAGGGCATTGGTGATATGATATTCTACCGTTTTTACAGAAATATCAAGCTCTTCAGCTATCTGTTGATGACTCATATCTCCATGCCGACTCATAGAAAATACAATTGCCGTTTTCTCCGGGAGCAACTCTTCGGCTCTGGCGAGCAAATCCAGTAATTCGGCATATTGTAGCGACTCAGCAACACTTTCTAGCTGCCCGTTGATGGGCATGTTATCCGCAATTTCTTCTTTTCTAATGGAATTGTATTTGCTTTTCAGGTGATTGATACACCTATTCTTTGTAGCTCTAAGCAAATAGGATTTGACAGAAGCCTCAATCGAAAGCCTCTCACGTTTTTCCCAAACCCACACAAATATGTCCTGTACAATCTCCTCGGCACTTTCCGGATGATCAACTAATTTCAAGGCATAACGGGTAAGTTGATCATAGTAAAGATCAAAAAGTTGTTTTAGGCTTTCGTGATTGCCTTGCTGAATCCCGGAAATAAGAACTGCGTCAGACATGCAGACCAGGTGTATAGGTTGTTAGGCCGAAAGATAGCAAATTCTTTGGCAGACAATAGTCTCCATATTTGTAAAACAAGTGAGCACAAGTTCTTCCGAAGTATTTAATCTATTCAAGAGCGTTGTAAGTCAAGCAGAAAGAAAAATAGTGAAAAGCATATTGGCTAGTAAAAGAAGTAACCGGGAAAGTCCCAGGTTCTAGCGCTTTTCGAATGGCGCTGATCGTAGCTATGGACTTTTAACACCATTTATCATCACCTGACCTCGGTGGAGTATAGTGCTCCCAGGTGAATATCGCTTGATTGAATACTTTTTGCAATAAATGATGTTGTTGAGTGCCTACTGTTCTTTATTAGTTAAAACACAATCGTGCAAAAAACCAAATCCCTTTTTCTGTTCATAAGCTCTTCTATTGCCTGTGTTGCTTTGTGCACACTTTTGCTTTCTGGCTGTAACCAATTCAATACTCCCAACTATCTCGACACGTCCCTACCCATCTCAGATCGAGTAGACGATTTAGTAGCTCGCATGACCATGGATGAAAAGATCAGCCAACTCGTCAACAACGCTCCATCTATCCCAAGGCTCAACATTCCTGCTTACAACTGGTGGAACGAATCATTGCATGGCGTAGCGCGGGCAGGCATCGCGACAGTATACCCACAAGCCATTGGGTTAGGAGCTACCTGGGATGACGAACTCATCTTGGATATGGCTACCATCATCTCTGATGAGGCACGAGCCAAACATCACGAATTTGTGAGAAATAATGACCGTGGGATTTATCAAGGCCTCACGATGTGGAGTCCAAACATCAATATCTTTCGTGACCCACGGTGGGGACGTGGCCAAGAGACCTATGGCGAAGATCCTTACCTCACATCGAGGCTCGGCGTTGCATTTGTCAAGGGGTTGCAAGGCAATGACCCTGACTACCTAAAAGTAGTAGCCACACCTAAGCATTATGCTGTACATTCTGGGCCGGAGCCAGAGCGCCATCGCTTTAACGCCACTGTATCTCAGCGTGACCTATGGGAAACATACTTGCCAGCATTTGAAGCCACGATCAAAGAAGGTAAGGCTTATTCTATTATGGGTGCTTATAATCGCGTGAATGACGACCCGGCCTGCGCACACGAGTATCTGTTAGAAGAGGTACTAAGAGGACTTTGGGGTTTCGAAGGTTTCGTCGTCTCGGATTGTGGTGCCATTTATGACATTCTCCAGCACCATAAGTTTGTCGACACGGGTGAAGAAGCCTCTGCCCTGGCATTAAGAAAGGGATTAGACCTGGACTGCGGTGACATGTTTTTGGAATACCTCCCTGCCGCAGTAGAAAAAGGACTCATAACAGAAGCAGAAATAGATATAGCAGTTACAAGGCTGTTCACCGCTCGCTTTCGTCTTGGGATATTTGACCCAGTAGCCAAGGTAAAATACGCTCAAATATCCTATGATGTAAACGATAGTGAAAAGCACCGTGA
>JAHCMJ010000410.1 GCA_019192485.1 Cyclobacteriaceae bacterium HetDA_MAG_MS6
GTGACCACTGTTGGTCAAGAAGAACTTGGCGGTACTTTCACCGTTACAAATGTGCCCACTGATGCAGGAGCGGACGCTGCTCTCATTTGGCCTACTTCTGGTACATGGACTTTCAACGATATAGAAAATCCAGGTGCTGGTATCAGTAGAGTTGCAGGCGGTGTTACTCAGAACATTGAAGTAAATGTATCGACAACAGCTCTGACGCTAACTTTCACTGTTGATGATCCCAATGCAAGAACTGAGGGATTCCTTGATTCTCCTTGGACTTTCAACATGGTTCCTCAGCAATAATTTCCAAAAAATATATTAAGAAGGATAACTTTGCGGAGTTATCCTTTTTTTATGCCTCATAAAGCCAGAATCATCTATCCTGAGAAGAACTATATACTCAAGGAAGCACAAGGTCAATGTAAAGATGCGTTGATTTGGATGTGGGCCGAAAACAACACGCAGGCTTACCTGGCTCTTCAAAATCCCTTGGGGCTCGTAGACGACTTTATTCTCAGTATTACAGAAGCAAAGCCCAGCCCAGCATTTCTAACAGAAGCCTATGACCTGCTTGCAAAAACCTATAGGCAACTCAATCCTGATAATCAATTGGAGTTTGTCTGGGATGGTCGTTCGCAATTTCAAAAGTTCCAAGATGATTGGACCTCCTGGTTTCATAATCAGACAGCTCGACTCAGCTCAAATACAAAAATCAACAGAGTTGTTCTCAAAGGGTGCATGCTGGATCCCTCTCTGAATAGTAGTTTTCTCTCAAAAGACCTAAGTCGAGCTATAACCAGACAGTTTCAGCCCAAAAATCGTAAATGGCAATCACGAAAAATAGCTTAAGACGTCACCTCAAATGCGTCAAATTTCTGTAGTTGCAGGTCCTCTATTGAAATTTCTGAAACTCTGGCCAAAGGTGGTCCTTGTTTGCACCAGCTGACGAATACATCCAATATGGATTCATTCCCGGTAACCACAATCTCTACATCGCCGTTACTCTTATTCCTAACCCAGCCTGTGAGGCCTAGTCTTTCGGCTTCAGTTTTAGCACTAGCCCGGTAAAATACCCCTTGCACTTTTCCTTTGCAGGTTAGCTGTAAAGTCTTCATTAGGTTAATAAATCTAAGGCTCTGGATGTTCCTAGTCGGTCAGCACCAGCATCTACCAACTCCAGAGCCAAACTTCTCGAAGATATGCCACCGGAAGCTTTTATACCAACATTGGACGGTAATACTTGCCGGAGCAAAGCAATCGTCTCCGGTTTAACAGTAGGCATGTGATAACCTGTTGATGTTTTTACATAATCAGCACCAGCGTCTGCTGCCAGTTTTGCCATTTTCTCAAGCTGCTGATCTGTCCATAAAGAAGTTTCCAGAATTACTTTAATCATAAGACCTTCTTCATGGGCCACCTTCGCCATTTTAGCGATCTCAATTTTGGGCCAGGACATTCCGTCCTGAAATGCCGAGAAGTTCAATACCAAATCAAGCTCGTTGGCTCCATCTCTAATAGCCAACCTGGCTTCTTCCACTTTCGTTTCAGTCATTTGATAACCAAGCGGATAGCCAATCACCGTCACCAATTGTATGTCATGACCAGCAATTTCCCGACTAGCACGCTTCACCCAAAATGGTGGGACGCACGCGCCGAGTAACTGATGATCCAAGGCACTATGAATGAGTTGATCTATCTCTCTACCCCTAACCTTTGGGTCCAGATTGGTAGATTCAATGAAACGGTTTAATTGCAAGTTGGGCTAGTGTTTTATACCGCATTCTTTGCACATTTTGCGTTTATTGAGGGGGCGCTTTTTGGGAGGTTTCTTATGTCCGAAGTATGTGGGATTGTTATACTGAGGTTTATCAGCTTGCCTTTCCTCCTTATACCGTTTTCGTAGGTTTTCACTCACTCGTTCGCGAAATTGCTGCACCTCTGTTTTTTCCTTTTTCCTGAACACCTTGGCGAAGACGTTAGCCTTCTTTTCTTTCTTCATCGCCTGGTACTGAGCTTGAGGAGGTTTGGGAGCCTCCACATCTCGGGTAGATTGGCTATGCGCTACTACGCAATAACCTGTCAAGAAGACCGGCAAAACATATTTTAAAAAACTCATAACACCTGTTTGCTCCTTTCCAACGCCAAAGAACCGGATGTTATTATGTCACAACGTTCCACGTATTTCCTGTTCTCTTTCAATAGCTTCAAATAATGCTTTAAAGTTACCTTTTCCAAATGACTTGGCTCCCTTGCGCTGAATGATCTCGAAAAACAGAGTTGGTCTTGGCTCAACCGGTTTAGTAAATATCTGCAACAGATATCCCTCGTCATCGCGATCTACTAGTATGCCCAAATCCCGCAGTGGCTCCAGGTCTTCATCAATCTCTCCCACTCTATCCAGTAATTCATCATAGTAAGTGCCAGGTACACGCAAAAACTCTACTCCACGATCTCGCAAGGCAGTGACCGTTTCAATGATATTGCTTGTTGCTACGGCGATATGTTGCACGCCTGAGCCCTGATAAAAATCCAGATACTCTTCGATCTGCGACTTTTTCTTACCTTCAGCCGGTTCGTTGATCGGAAACTTGATCCTACCGTTACCATTACTCATCACTTTACTCATTAGAGCAGTATAATCTGTTGAGATGTCTTTATCATCAAATGAAACGAGTTGGCTAAACCCAAGAACGTCTGCATAAAATTTCACCCATTGATTCATCTCTCCCCAACCCACGTTACCCACCATATGATCCACATACTTCAGACCTATAGGCGATGGGTTATAGGTAGGTTGCCATACTACATACCCGGGCAGGAAAACACCTTGATAGTTCTTTCTTTCGATGAAGATATGAACCGTATCTCCATAGGTATGTATACCGGACCTTACCACTTCGCCATGCTCATCTGTAATCTTTTCCGGATCTAGATAAGCCTTGGCTCCGCGTTGTATTGTTTCACGGTAGGATCGTTCAGCATCCTCGACCCATAGGGCCACCACCTTTACGCCATCCCCGTGACGATCAATGTGTTGGCCTATTTCAGTATTTCCTTTCAGTGGGGATGTGAGTACAAGTCGGATTTTATCCTGAACCAAAACAAAAGATTCTCTATCTTTTAATCCGGTTTGGAGTCCTGCATAAGCTAGAGACTGAA
>JAHCMJ010000042.1 GCA_019192485.1 Cyclobacteriaceae bacterium HetDA_MAG_MS6
CAAGGCCTACTCAATGGTAGCGAAGAATTGGACCTTGTTGATGTCAACAACACCGATGAGGTACTTGCCTTGTTTGATGAGATCCAGCCTCTATACAATACCATAACAACATCTGCAGAGAATGTCTTGAGCATATCTGGCGTAAACGAAAGCTGGACCCAGCCCACGTTGCAATCACTAAATCAGATTCTTCAGAATGAAGGAGAGTTTCTTAGGATCATGAACGCTATTGTATTTCAATACGACAATGAAGCCTCTTCCAGGGTGAGTACCCTTTCTACCACCGAATATATTCTATTTGCTATCGCTATTACATTGTTGATTATGGAAGCACTGATCATCTTTCGACCTGCTATCAACAGGATCAACGAATACACTTCTAAACTGATCAAGCAAGAAAAGTCCCTTCAGAAATCGCTAGATCAGCAAAAATACCTTAATAACCAAGCTGAAGCCATCTTCGCGAATGTGAAGCAAGGTATATTTCTCTTAGATGAGGAGTTAATGATCAATGAATTCTATTCGAAGGAGACCGAAGAAATCTTCGACAACAAGGAGCTCGCCGGTTCAAATTTCCTCAAATTGATGCGTCCCAGATTGGTTCAAAGAGACCTGGATGCTTTGGAAATGTTTGTAGAGCATCTCTTCAACCCTGACATCCGAGAAAAGGTAGTTAATAAACTTAATCCTGTGGAGCAAGTCGAGATCTTCACCGATAAAAACTTGGACGACGCCATGGAAGCCCGATACATCAGGATCTCCTTTGCCAGGATCACCAATGGCAGGGAAATTCTTAAAATATTGGTAACCGTCCTTGATGAAACGGAGAACATCAGAATGAAGAAACAGATCGAAGAAGCTGAAGAGCGAAACAAGCTGGAATCCACTCAACTACTCGCCATCCTCAAGGTAAACCCGAGTTTGTTACAGGATTATTTGAAAAATACCAAAAAAGAACTGCAATCTATCTCAGAAAAGTATGAGGCTCACAAAGGTGTGGACTTCTCCGATTTGATCAGGTTTACCTTCAATACCATTCACAATGCCAAGGGCAACGCCACACTGATAGGACTCGACCTGGTAGAAGACAAATTGCACCTGATAGAAGACTCCATCGTTGAGTTGAGGCGCAAAAAAGGCGTAGAAGGCAAAGACTTCCTCAAGGCGTTATACGAAGTGACCGAAGTAATTGCCGTGCTTGAAAACATGGAGGATATGCTATTGAAAATTGCTGATGTATACAACAAGATGTCAGATGAAAGTCCTCAAATCAAATCTAACGAATTGCTTATTTCGACACTTAAAAAGGGTTTAAACAAAATCAGTAATGAGAAAAGCAAACCCGCGAAACTCAATTTTAATGATAATGGTGTCATCCTTCCGGATCAATATCAACTCGATATTAAGGACATGTCCATACAACTGATCAGAAATTCTATAACGCACGGTATCGAGGAATCAGATGACAGGGCTTTTGGTGGAAAACCGGAGGAAGCGACAATCTCCATCACACTTGACAAATCAGCAGATGGCAATCTCAACTTCTCTTATGAGGATGATGGCAGGGGTTTAGATCTTGCCAAAATTGGCAGGATAGCTATAGACAAGGAGATTGTGACTGAGAGCGAACTGGAGACTATGTCTTCTCAGGAGGTTGTAGACCTGATCTTCAAAGATGGATTCTCTACAGCAGATAAGATAGACCAATACGCCGGACGAGGACAAGGGCTAAGCCTAATCAGGCAAATAGCTGATAAAAACAACGGAGGAATAACCATCAACCATGAATCCGGCAAGTATTTCAAAATAACCATAGCGCTTCCTTTGGAAGAGCGACATAACCTCAAACAAGCAGTATAATCATGAAAAAGTTATTGATTGTGGATGATTCCTCAATGATGAGACAAACAATAGAGCAGAACCTGGGAGACTACGAACTAGAAATTGTAGGAACGGCAGGCAATGGCAAAGAGGCTCTTGAAATGGTACAGGACAAAAAACCTGATGTGGTCACATTGGATATTACCATGCCTGAAATGGATGGCCTGGACTGTCTCGAAAAGATGATGAAAATAGCGCCTGAAACACGGGTCATGATCATCACCGCATTGTCAGACAAATTGACTGGACTAGAGGCACTCAAGAAAGGTGCTAGGGAATATCTGTACAAACCCGTCACACACGAAGACCTCAGAGAAGGATTTGACTTACTATTAAACAAGAAATAAGGCATGGACACACAACAAGAACAATTCGAAAAAACGGTCAATGTATTTATCAATTCAGTTGACAACTACTTCACATACTTAACCAAACAGTCCGTTAGCACAAGTGCGCCTTATGTCAAGGATGCAAATGAGGTGATGTTAAAGGAATGCACAGGAATGATTGGCATATCCGGCAACAAAAAGGGATTTATCTACATATCCGGAGGAATGGACATGTATAGAGATCTGATCAAAACCTACGTAGGCCTGGACAACCCTTCAACTAACGATATGCTGGATATGGCAGGTGAGTTATCAAACGTGGTTGCTGGTAATGTAAGGCAGACATACAGCAACGAATTCATGATCACGGTGCCAATTGTATTTCAGGGCAGCCCAACCAAGCTTAAGTTTCCTGATGATGTTCCCATTTATGTGATTCCTATCAAATGGAATCAGCATGAAGCCTACATGGTCATCGGCTTGAAATAGATTAAGAAACCTCATAGATACAACGCTAGCAAAATGAAGTTAATCAACCTACTAAAACCTTTTATGTCGGTCGTTTTAGTAACTGTAGCCCTGGTCTCCAGGGCTCAGTTCACGATTCAAGGCGAAATCAGACCCAGGGCCGAATTGAGAAATGGTTTCAAAACTTTGAGTAACCCAGACCAGGACCTGGCCTTCTTCGTGGAGCAACGATCCCGCCTTTACTTTGGATTCAATGACGAAAAGTTTGGGTTTAAACTGACCCTGCAAGACGTTAGGATTTGGGGTGAGAACGCTCAAATCTTTAAATCCGACAATGCGTTGTTCAATGTTTACGAGGCATGGGGTCAGTACAAATTCAATAGTAAATCTTCAATCAAAGTCGGTCGGCAAGCCCTTAACTATGACAATGCAAGGATACTAGGAGATCTGGCCTGGGCACAACAAGCTAGGAGCCACGATATTGCCAAATACGAATTCCAGGGAGAAAATGGATTTAAATTCCATATGGGTCTCGCATTTAATCAAGAGGATGTCGCTGCCAATGCCGAACCTGCTAGGCTCTCAGGCACGTTTTATAGCGGAGTAATAATTATAAGACCATGCAGTTTGCCTGGTTCAATCAAAAATATGAAACAGGTAGCTCCTCACTCCTATTATTAAACAATGGCGTACAAGCTCCCGACTCAAGCACCCACTTTAGCCATACGGCAGGTTTGATCAGCAAAAACCAACTCGGTGGAGTAAACCTAACTACAGAGTTCTACTATCAATTTGGAAAAGATGGTAATGGCAATGACCTAAGTGCTTACCTCGCAAGTATTAACCTCGGTTTTAAACTGGGTAAAAACGGTCTGGACTTAGGGGCTGATTACCTAACAGGCACTGATGCCGGATCTTCTAAGAACAACAGCTTCACACCTCTATACGGAACCAATCATAAATTTTATGGATTGATGGACTACTTCTTCGTCGGCAACTCTAATGCCAATTCTGGCTTGATCGATATATACGCGAAGTTGAAACTGAAAACAGGAAATCGATCTGCTTTACTGATTCATGCTCATGAATTTCTGGCAGAAGCAGAGCTAAAAGCTGTTGATGGATCCGATGCATCTGCCATGCTAGGAACAGAGGTGGATCTTGTCTACAACTTTAACATTGATAAAAATGTAAACTTAAAAATCGGATACTCTCAACTACTAGCCGCATCTTCCATGGAATTGATCAAGTCAGGCGATAAAGACGAAATGAATTACTGGGCATGGACGATGCTTACCATAAAGCCTACTCTATTTGAAAAATAGATGATAGATACTAACAACAAATAGACAATTACAATGTTCACAGCTACTGGAGATTACCTACCATCACTTGCATCAGATGCTCCCTTGATGCCTCAAAAGACCAGCAAAAGAATTGCTGACCTATCCCGAATCAATTATTTCTCTGCACTCCCCCAAGAGTGTGTTCTTCAAAAGATATTAGGTGATGCCTATGTCATCAATAAGCCCATGAAAGAAGTAGGCGGAGACGGATATTGGATTCACGAAGATTCGGGTTCTGTATTTTTCGCGGTATTTGACTGCATGGGACATGGTCATATGGCTACTATTATGACCCGAATCTATCTAAACGCTATCGAAGAGGCTATTTCAACTAAGGGATTAACAGATCCTGCTTCCATCATTCAAGACATTCACGATCAGTTAACCGCACGATTCGAAGGTAAAGACAATAAGCAGATCGGAACTGGAGCAGACATAGCAATCCTCGTGCTCAACAAGAGGAAAAAAACCCTACAGTACAGTGGAGCTAAGATGGACCTGGTTTATGTTGAAAATGGTCATTTGCATCGTATCAAAGCTTCTAAAAGGTCCGTTGGAGAATATTTTGACTTCAAAAGAGATTATCAAACCATCACCCTCAAATACAAAGGCATGGAAAAGACCAAATTCTATCTTTTCAGCGATGGCATAACAGATTTATTTGGTGGTCCTAAAGATAAGAAACTCGGCTATCGTGGACTATCGGAGATGTTAGCAGAAAGTCATCAGCTCGATTTATCAGAAGAAAAGAAATCTATTGAAAAGAAGTTAAAGAGGTGGTCGGGAAGCATCCCTCCATTAGACGATCAACTGTTGATAGCTTTTACATTTTCATCAATAGCTAAGTAAGATTAATACCTTATTTGCCATTTTACAATTTTTTCTGATTTGGTAGTTTTTCATGTACGTACCGAGTAATCAACTCCAATTTGAGCATTCGGGTTTAATCACACATTCTTCCGGTTCAACGGCAAATAATTCCGGTCACTGACCCTTGATTTTTCTTACGACGGAAAAAAAACAATTTAGTATCACAAAACAACCACGAAACAACACAGCAATGATTCCATCCGCAAGCATCCAACAACTGGTCAAAGAAATCTTCGAAGAAGAGAGTATCATCACTGAAGAATGTGCCCTAATCATACTGAAAAATCTTGAAAGAAACATCGAAAGAAGTGGGAATGACAAAGTGCAGGTAGGCAAGCTTCTGGCGATGAGTTATTATATACAAAGTGAAATCTTGAGAAAAGAGGAAAACGAAATTTCCCTTTGATCTGCCTTATTTCCGACTAACCATCCTGAACACGCCCTTGTCACCAACCTAACCTAAAGTTTCAGGGGCGCGTTTATTTCTACCCTTTCCCCCTTTCATCAATAACATTGATTCTTTTTCTTGTAGCAACGTAAGCACTAAGTCCTTAGTTTCTCTCAAGGTCCCTGCGTACAGCCCCAACTTCTTGCTACCCAACTCGCTTGTGTACAACACACTTTCCTCTTCACCAAGATATGCGATAGGTCCGTAATCCAACTGCTCAAATTGAGGGTTTATTGCAGCGCATTTTTGCTTCATTTGCAATATGTCATCCTGAGTTGTTTTGATGCCTTCCTCTTCAAGAAAAGCCTCCAGAAAATCAGAGATTGCGTTTTTAACAAGCTCACATGCTGCTATCATTACCAGGTCCTCCTGAGGCCTATTGAGTTCCTCCATGACGATATCATACTCCTGATTAGCTTTCTGCAAAAGGTTGGATGATTTTAGATTTTTCATATTCCAATTTGTTTAAGATGCCAACTTAGAATCTAGATACTTCTCCAAATTAGCTTACTCATATCTAGCCAAAGCTGATCTAATCTTTCTTCCAACCGGACTTACGTCAGTTTTTATGGTTGTTGCATTTACTAAATTTTCATCATTGCTAAAAGCTACTTAGATATGAAAGTTTTGCTGACAACCGATTTTAAGAAGAGCTCTGCCAACGCTGCTGATTACGCTATTCAGTTATTCTCATCAGACCCTCAATGGCATGACAAGGTATCCTTCCATCTTGTGCACATCTTCCAGATGCCTATGCCCTACTCGGGGTTCGGCACTACCCCAGCATCAACGATTGAGGATTTAGAAAAAAGTGCCCGGAGCCAACTGCAAAAAGAACTCGATAGGCTCAAAACGAAAACCGATTCCATCAAATCCTATTTTGAAATTGGAGCCAAACAAGAATCCATCAAGGCCTTCGTCGAAGATGAAAAAATTGATATGATTGTGATGGGTACCAAGGAGAAAGATCTACTTGACCGCATTACCTTAGGCTCGACGGCTGCTGATGTTTCTACGCATGTAGCTTGTCCTGTATTGGTGATTCCGAAAAACACCACATTCCGAGCTCCAAAGAAAATTGCTTTCGGATCTGATTATCAGGCCATGAATATTCCTCGTGAGGCTTTCGGTATTCTAAAACATCTTTTAAAGACCCATGATGCATACCTTCAGGTCTTTCATGTATACGAAGGTGGCGATCCTGAGGCGTTGAAAAGGGAAATGGAAAAAAACGTACAACACTACTTTCTTGAAAAAGTAAATCATGAATTTTATCCTATTGTAAACTCACATATCGGTGAAGGGGTAGATGAATTCCTGGAAAACCAGAAACCTGATATGATCACCTTGATTCCGCGTGAGAGAGGTTTTGTAAGATCATTATTTCATTCTAGCGTAACAAGAAGAATGGTCTATGAAGCTAAGACGCCGATCCTGATACTAAGGTGAGTTTAGAATATACCAGCAAACCCCATAAACGCCATGCTTAAGATACCAGCCACGATTAAAGCAGCTGGTACTCCTCTCATCGCAGGAGGTAATTCAGACATTTCCAGGTGCTCACGTATGCCTGCAAAAAGTACAATGGCCAATGTGAGACCAAAAGCATTAGCCACCGAAAAAACGACGCTCTCAAGTAGATTGTAGTCCTGCTGTATGACCAGAATAGCCACTCCTAATATAGCACAGTTAGTAGTGATCAAAGGAAGGAAAACCCCGAGGGCCTGGTACATTTCCGGGCTCACTTTACGAAGTACTATTTCCACTACCTGCACCAAAAATGCGATCACAAGTATGTAAGCCACGGTCTGCAAGTAGGTGATATCAAGCGGCACCAATAATGTGCGATAAATGAGAAAGGTGACTATTGTTGCGATGGTCATCACAAAAAGCACTGCTCCTCCCATCCCTATCGCAGTAGAAGTGTTTTTCGATACCCCTAAAAAGGGGCATATACCCAAAAATCGAGAGAGGACAATATTGTTGATGAATATGGCTGAGAAAAATATAATCAGATACTTTTCCATAGTCAATGATCTTGAATTTGCTTATCGTGGGTTGTTTGATGTTTTCGCCATTCGAAAAACCCAATCATCATTCCAAGAACTACAAATGCTCCAGGAGCAAGGATAAAAAAGATCATTCCATCACCTTCAGAAAACTGGAAGCCAAACAGTGACAGACTACCTAATATCTCCCGTATACTTCCTAGCAGCCCCAACGCAAAAGTGAATCCAATACCCATACCTAATCCATCAACAATAGTGGGGAGTATCGGATGCCTGGAGGCGAAAGTCTCAGCCCTACCCAACACAATGCAGTTGACTACTATCAGTGGTATAAACAGGCCCAGCTCTTCATGCAGGCCTGGAGTGAAAGCAGCCATCAACAAATCGACAATCGTTACAAATGAAGCGATGATCACAATGAATGAGGGAATTCGGACTTTGTCAGGTATGAAATCTCTCACCATTGAAATCACAACGTTCGCCATGATTAAGACTACCAATGTAGCGAGCCCCATACCCAATCCATTCATGGCGGTGGTCGTCACCCCTAGCGTAGGACATAACCCCAATAACAAAACAAAAACAGGGTTTTCCTTCACGACACCTTTCGTGAAGTTCTCTTTATGGGTCAAGACTTTCTTCATCTTTTTGATCTTTAAATGCCTGACAGGCTTCTCTGACAGCTTCGCCAAATGCTCTACTTGAAATAGTCGCACCGGAAATAGCATCTACATCTCCTCCATCCTGCTTTACTCGAAAATCGAAGGAGCCTAAGGATTTTCCTATGAACTGCTTGATAAATGACTTGTCTTTAATTTTTGAGCCTAGCCCCGGAGTTTCCCTGTGGGCCAATACTTCAATACCTTCGACAATACCCAGACTATCTACACCTACCATCAACTGAATATCACCACTATAACCTTTAGAAGAAACAGACCTGATAGCAAATTTTGGAGGTTGTTTGCCTTTCCTCACCGGGTATAGTTTTAGGGTATTGACCACTTCATTTTGGTGCTCAGGTTTTCCTCCTCTATATCTGCGGCGGTAGCGTCGTCGACTTTGGCTCCCTGACTTATGCAAACTATAGGACTCCTCTAGCGGGTTGTTGTCATAAATACCTGCCACTGAACGTATGGCTCTCAATTGTTTTTCTTGTTGTGCTTGCTCAATAGGGATCTTGGTCCATTCAAAAACAAACCCAAGGGAAATGGCTGATACACCCGTAACAACTGCTAGTGTTAGCACCATTTGAAGAAGAGATGATTCTTTTTGGCTATTCATGGTTTTGGGCTTTAGCACCGTAGAGCTTAGGTTTGGTGTATTTATTGATCAAAGGGACAAACGCATTCATAATGAGAATAGCAAATGACACGCCCTCTGGATAGCTTCCAAACAATCTAATTAACGAGGTAATGACTCCTATACCTACTCCGAAAATGACCATACCTCTTTGGGTAAAGGGAGAGGTCACGTAGTCCGTGGCCATAAAAATGGCCCCAAGTAGAACACCACCGGTAAGCAGATGAAATATAGGATCGGCAAACCGCTGAGGATCAGCCAACCAGAAGATACCGGTCAACACAAAAATTGATACTATCATTGATAGAGGCACGTGCCAGGTGATAATCTTGCGATAAAGCATATAGGCTAAACCCAAGACTAATGCCAAACCTGACATCTCCCCTAAAGAACCGGCATGAAGCCCAAGAAATAGATCCAGGTAAGCCGGCGCTTGTTCTAAGAGTACTGTTGCACTCTCCCCTGTCCGCAATCCGTCCTTGAGTATGCCCAATATCGTTGCTCCGGAAGTCGCGTCTACCTGGCCAAATGCGTCTGTCAAAGGCCAGGTGGTCATTTCCACCGGGAAAGAAATAAGTAGAAATACTCTACCAACCAGCGCCGGATTGAAGGGATTGTTTCCAAGTCCTCCAAAACTCATCTTGCCAATACCAATAGCCACTGCACTGCCTATGATTACAATGTACCATGGTAAACTGGCCGGCAAATTAAAAGCCAGTAACATCCCAGTAATGATAGCAGATCCATCCATCAAAGTGGCAGGTCGACCAAGTAGGTGCTCACTGATCAGCCTCTCAAAAAGCAGGCAACTTAAAATGGCTATAAGATTGACATATAGTGCATCCCATCCAAACACATATATTGAAAACATCAATGCTGGCAACATCGCATAAATCACACCTCTCATCACTTGAGGGATAGTCAATTCTTCATGAACATGTGGAGAGGGGGATACTGTCAACAATGAAACACTCATTTTATCTGTTCCTTTTTTACTTGACCTTTACCATATCTGATATAATCCAAGATGGGACGGTTCGAAGGGCATACGAACGAACATGAGCCACATTCCATACAATCCAGAATATGTTCCGCCTCTGCCTTATCCGCAGCCTTTCCTTTTGCTAGAAGTACCAACTGCATAGGCTCCAAACCCATCGGACAAACTTCAATGCATTTTCCGCACCGCACGCAGTTGTATTCCTCGGATCTCCAAGTCTCTTTTTCTGGGATTAGTAAAATTCCAGAGGTAGCTTTGGTAATGGGTACCTTCAAGTCTTGAATGGCTTTTCCCATCATCGGACCTCCATTGATTATCTTGCCGGTATCTTCTGGCACTCCACCAGCAGCAGCGATAAGGTCTGCAACCGAAGTCCCTATTCTCACCATAAAGTTAGAAGGTTTGGAAACAGATGGACCTGTAACCGTCACCACCCTTTGGATAAGAGGTTGGTTTTTCTGTACAGCTTGATAAACAGAATACGTAGTACCTACATTATGAACTATGGTACCAACATCTATTGGGAGTCCACCTGATGGCACTTCCCTATCCAGCAAAGCTTCGATCAACTGCCGTTCCCCACCCTGAGGATATTGTACCTGGAGGGCTTCAATATCAATATTGGGATAGTCATCTGCAATAGATGACAGTAGTTGGATTGCATCTTGCTTGTTATTCTCAATAGCAATAATCGCCTTCGTCGCTCCCGTGGCTTTCATGAGTATCTGGGTTCCCACAAAAATCTCGTAGGGCCTTTCTAACATGATCCTGTGATCTGCTGTTAGATAAGGTTCACACTCTACACCATTGATAATCAAAGTATCCACGGTCCTGTTCTCTGGGATCGATAGTTTTACATGACTAGGAAAAGCCGCTCCTCCCTGACCCACTACTCCGGCTTCCATTACTTTCTGAATGATTTCCTTTGAAGAATATGGAATATCATCAATCAGGTCTTCGCTTCTATCAATCTCCTCTAACCAATCATCTTCCTTGACTCTTATATTGATGGCAATGTGCTTGTATCCGCTGCTATCAAGCACTCGATCAATTTTTCCAACTTTACCCGAGACTGAAGAGTGAATGTTTGCCGAGACCAACCCCTCATGAATAGCAAGCACCTGGCCTACTCTGACCGTATCTCCTCTCTCAACTATGACCCGGGGAGGCGTGCCGATATGCTGGTAGATAGGAATGGTGACGCTTCGAGGCAATGGAATTTCTTCAATTCTTGCTGTAGCTGATAGTTTGTTATCAGGAGGGTGTATCCCGCCTTTATGGAAAGTCTTCAATCGTTTTTGCAATTCAAATAGCATCTCTTGATATTTTGGGTGGTTCAGAGACAGACTTGATCTGCTCGTTGTTACTGTTCTTTTCCTCCAACCTTTTAGCTTTTTCTCTTTCAAGTTTTTTAGCCCTGATATCCATAAGCTTGGTGAGGCTCTTTTCCGGAACATTATCAGCTTCAATAGACCTAGAATCGCAAACAATCACGCATTTGGCACACAAAGTGCATTTTTCAAAATCAATTGTGGCCAGGTTGTTTTCTACTACGATAGCATCATAAGTACATTCATCAAAGCATTTTGCGCATCCTGTACAAGCCACCGCGCACTCCTGTCTGGCCACGCCCGATTTCTCTTCATTCTTGCAGGCCACATAAATTCGTTGATGTTTTCTACCTACTGGCCATAATTCTATAATGTCCTTGGGACAAGCTGTAACACAAGCATTGCAAGCTGTACATTTATCTTCAATGATTACAGGCAGACCCGTTTGCTTGTCCATGTACATAGCATCAAAATCGCAGGCATCAACGCATTCTCCTAATCCCACACAACCATATGCGCACCCATGATCGCCACTATATAGCTCTGAGGCTATAGTACAATTAGCTGCTCCATCGTAAACATTGGTTTGTTTCCTGCTTTCAAAGGAACCAGTGCATCGAACAATCGCGACAAAGGGATCCTTCTCCTCTACTTCTTTCCCCAAAATCTTCGAAACTTCTTTCATCACCTCATTTCCACCTACAGGACAGTGATAGGGCTTAAGATCATCGGCTTGTAAGAGTGCATTGGCAAAACCACCGCACCCTGGGAATCCACACCCCCCGCAATTTGTATTGGGGAGAGCATCCATCAACTGTTCGCGTCTAGGGTCTTCCTCTACACTAAATCGCCTGGAAACCCAAAACAATATCACTGCCGCGATAATGCCTAAAGTGACTAAAACAAGTAAAGTGTAGATAACCACATCACTCATAACTTACTGGCTTTCAAATGAAAATGATCTTTGGTATAACTTTTAAGTGCAATCAAACCAATCAGGTAGATCGCGATGATCAGTAGTGCTGATAAGCCAACCCATATCTCCTCAATATTCAGGACGGAACCGAGAACAGTCGCCAAAAACACAAGTAGGAAGGGAAGGAAATAACCATAAAAAACTGCTCTGAACCCTGTTTTAATAGCCATCTCCAAAACCACTGGATCACCTATTTCAAAACGGTCTCTAGGAACCTCAAAACGATCTGTATGCCTCTCGCCACAAAATGATTTGAGTCGGCATTCGTGGCACTCAGCTGACTCAATAAGGCTAACAATTGCTTTGTTCCCAATCAGATTGGTTACTATTCCTTGATGTGATATTTGGTCTCTGGAAATCACTCGTAAAGAATTGAAACATCCGGTTATGAGCTAGGCCCCAAACCCTTCGGATTTGAGTTGCTCCACCCATTGGGTCACTCTACCATCGGTCATATCCTTCTGGTTGTCATCATCAATAACAAGCCCTAAAAATTTGCCATCAACTATGCTCTTGGACTCTTCGAAATCATAACCTTCTGTAGGCCAAAAGCCAACGAATTTAGCTCCCGAATCTGCTATACGCTCATGGATAATGCCAGGAGCGTCAATGAAGGTATCCGGATACCCTTCGGCATCGCCTAATCCTAAATAGGTTACCATCTTTTCGCGATAGTCTACTTCCTCTACCTCATCCAAAAAGGCATCCCAATCTTCCTGTAGTTCTCCAATATCCCAGGTCGGGCACGCCAATATTAGGTAATCATATTGTGCCATATCATCTGCAGTTGCGGAGTTAACATTGTGCAAAGCAACAATATCATCTCCTCCGAATTTCTCTTGTATTTTGGTAGATACACGCTCCGTATTACCTTCTGTTGAGCCGTAGAAAATTCCAATTTTAGCCATTTGATTTATGTATTTAGTGCTGTAGAAAATCATCTCCCTCTTTGGGGTGGTATTGCATCAGTAGTTCTGATTTCATCAGTATGTCTATGTACTGAGCCCGCTTGTAAGCAAAAGGGTCATTCATATTCGACCTGGCTAGTTTGCCTTTGAAATCCGTCAAACGTTTGTAACCCTTTCTTTCCATCCATTCCCTGATGTCTTCAAGCATAGTGCCGATATGTGATATGCCTTTCTTGTAAATGGCACTCACTACTTGCACCGTATCGGCTCCAGCCATTATCATCTTAATTACATCAGCCCCAGTCATAATGCCAGTATTGCTACAGATGGTGCCTTTGACATTGTCAAAGAGTAAACCAGCATACCTAAGTGCAAGTCTATTGTCTGTTGAGGAACTAAAGTTGTAGGGAAAATGGTGCTCTTCTTGATCGAGATCAATATCTGGTTGAAAGAGTCTATTGAAAAGAACAAATCCATCTGCTCCAGCTTGGTCCATTTTAGTGACAACTCCCAAAGTATTGGTATAGTAGGGACTTAGCTTGATTGACACAGGAATCTTGACAGCCTCTTTAACTCTTTTCAACAGGTTGATCTGATCGCCTACGATGCTCGTACCTGTTTTGACAGGATCGATAACATTAGCATAGAAATTCAGCTCAAGTGCATCGACCCCTGTTTCAGCCATCTTAATAGCGTATTCTTCCCATGTCTCTTCATATACGCAATTGAGACTACCGATCACAGGTATGGTGAGTGCTTCTTTGACTCTCTTCAGCTTGAGTAAATGCTCCTCGGGTCCTGCATGTCCAAGTTTTGGGAAAATAGAGGCATGTTCTGCGTCCCAATCTTCATACAGGCCTGCTTCCTCTTCCATGGCATAAGCTTCTAGCTGGATTTGTTCCTCAAAAAGTGATTTGTATACTACTGCAGCAGCTCCTGCTTCTTCCAGCTTGATCAAATTACTGAGATCGGTCACCAAATTACTGGCGCCTACTACAAGAGGGTTCTTTATGGGAATCCCCAGATACAAAGTCTTGAGATCAGTCATGGGTGGTTTCATTTACGGGTAAATTTTCATCTTTGGATATAGAGGTGGTTTTCAGATGTCGGATATCTTCAAACCGCCTTTGGTTGTCTTCTTTGGCCAAAGTAGCTAGTCGCTCCGCCTCTAGTGGATCTGCTCGCATCAGCGATCTATATCTAATTTCCTCTTCAGTGTACTTACCAAAATCAGTGTCTACGGAAGGGTTGTCCCAGCTCAATGGCTCCTTGCCTGCATTTCTTAGCTTCGGATCAAAGCGATACATGGGCCAGTAACCGCTTTTTGAGGCTCGCTCAGACTGTTTTTTAGCGAGCTGCATATTATATCCATGTGCTATGCATGGCGAATAAGCAATGATCAATGATGGACCATCATGCTGCTCGGCCTCGACAATAGCCCTGGCTGATTGCTCCCTGTCCATACCCATATTAATAGAGGCGACATAGGCATTACCATAAGAGGCCATCATCAAACCCAGATTCTTCTTACTGAGTTTCTTACCATCGGCGGCAAACTTGGCTACTGCTGCCCTAGGGGTCGCTTTGGACGACTGACCACCAGTATTGGAATATACCTCAGTATCCAGCACAAGAAGGTTGACATTCTTATCAGAGGCCATTACGTGATCCACTCCGCTGAATCCGATGTCATATGCCCAGCCATCACCTCCTATAATCCAGACTGACTTATCAACAAGGTAATCCTGAAGTTCGATCATTTTGGAAATGACCTTGTTTTGGTTCTTTTGTTTGTCTGTTGCTTCAGCAAGCAATGACTTCACCAGATCAGCATGTTCTTTGGCTTCCGAGGTGACTTCGTCCCAAAAAGCGAGTGACTTATTGAGTGCTTTCCGTAACTTATCATTTTTGGCGGTAGACAGATATAACTCAATGTTTGACTTTAGCTGCTTCCTATTGGCATCTACAGCCAATCGCATACCAAAACCGTACTCCGCATTGTCCTCAAACAAGGAATTGGCCCAGGCCGGACCTCTGCCTTTACTGTCCTTGGAGTAAGGTGTAGACGGAAAGGTGCCTCCATAAATAGATGAACATCCTGTCGCATTAGCAATGATCATGCGATCTCCGAAGAGCTGTGTAGCCAGATGTATATAAGGAGTCTCTCCGCAGCCTGAGCAACAGCCTGGGTATTCAAAATAGGGTTCTTCAGCATTAAATTCAGGAACAAAATCAAACTTGGCAGCCCATTTGGCCGGATTACCAGGACGTCCTCTTTTCTCCAATTTCTTTGCAGCCGTCGGGATAGTTCCATTCAATGACATCATGGAGACCGGTACTTCGTCTCCTTTCAACCTGAGAACCGGATCCATGACGGTCTCGGCAAACTCTCCAGATTGGCTAGGTATGACCTCCAAGATATCGGCATGTTTTTCTTCTGTAGCAGGTATTGGCACTTTGACTATCTCATTTATGGCTGCATCGATCGCCCGCCAATTCATCTCTACAATCTCCTGTCCCTTCCTTTTAAATTGTTGTTGTATATACTGCTTGACGAGAGCAATAGCTTCTTTTTCAGGAAGCACTCCCGATAACTTAAAAAAAGCCGTCTGCATGACGCTGTTGATTCTTCCTCCCAACCCAACGCTTTTGGCAATCTTAGCAGCGTCAATCGCATAGACTTCAATATGCTTTTCGCGAATAGTATGCTGCATGTCCTCAGTGAAGAGACTAAATATCTTTTCGGGTTTTTGACTGCTATTGATTAGGAAAGTGCCCTTGTCTGTGATGCCCTCCAGTAAGTCATATTTGCCAATATACTGAGGCCTGTGTAGCGCAACGAACTCAGCTTTGTTTAACAAATATTCGGATTGTATTTTCTCTTTTCCGAACCTCAAATGAGAGACCGTGTAACCACCTGATTTATTGGAATCATACTGGAAATATCCTTGAACAAATTGGTCTGTATTTTGACCAATGATCATGATAGAGTTCTTATTAGCGGAAACTGTACCATCTGAGCCATATCCCCAAAACTTGCACCTGATAATCCCTTTTTGCTCTGTATCTATTTCTTCTTTGACGGAAATAGACAATCCTGTGACATCATCTGTTATACCCACAGTGAAACCATGCCAGCCACCATCATCAAGGTGGTCAAATACAGCCTTGACCATCGATGGTGTAAACTCTTTGGATGACAGACCATAACGACCCCCAATGATCGATACTTCGGAATTGGCTTTGAGAGCGGAAAGCACATCCAGATACAAGGGTTCTCCTGAAGCTCCTGGTTCTTTGGTTCGATCAAGTACAGCTATCTTTTTAACTGTCTTGGGTATTTTCGCTAGAAACCCGTCAATTGAAAAGGGTCTATATAATCTTACTTTTAAGGCCCCAACCTTTTCTCCCCTGGCTACGAGATAGTTGATCGATTCTTCGATAGTCTCTACGCTCGAGCCCATGGAAATGATGACTTTCTCCGCATTCGGATCTCCCACGTACTCAAAAAGATCGTAGCGCCGACCAGTTTTTTCAAAGAACAGATCCATGTACTGTTTTACTATACCAGGACAGGCATCATAGTACTTGTTGACAGTCTCCCTACCTTGAAAATAGACATCGGGGTTTTGAGCACCAACCTTGCACACCGGGTGCTCTGGTTTCAAGGCGCCACTACGAAAAGTTTCCACAAATTCCCTGGAAAGCATGTCTTTCAAAGTGCTCTGGTCCAGGGCTTGAATTTTTTGCATGGAGTGTGAGGTGCGAAAGCCGTCAAAAAAATGCAGAAATGGTATTTTGGAGGCTAAAGTGGATAAATGAGCGATAGCGGCCATGTCTTGCGCTTCTTGCACATTAGCAGAGCTAAGCATGGCAAAACCTGTGCCCCTCGTGGTCATCACGTCTGAGTGGTCTCCAAAAATAGATAAAGCTTGGGCCGCAATGGATCGAGCTGATACGTGAAATACTGTAGGTAGCATTTCCCCAGCAATCTTGAACATATTGGGAATCATCAGCAATAGCCCTTGAGATGCTGTAAAAGTCGTAGCCAAAGCACCGGCTGATAATACTCCATGAATAGCACCAGCTGCTCCAGCTTCTGATTGCATTTGAATGACTTCTACCTTTTCTCCAAAAAGATTTTTCCTCCCTTGGGAAGCCCAAGCATCGGCTTTTTCCCCCATATCTGAAGATGGTGTTATAGGGTAGATAGCGGCTACTTCGCTAAAAGCATAGGCAATGTTTGCCGTGGCCGTATTTCCATCTAATGTGACGAATTGAGTATTCTTCATAATGGCGAATTATTTGGTGTATGTCTCACGAGCCCTATCACTGATATGATTGAGATCGAAGCTAAACTCGCCACATTACATCTACATAAGTATGGGATTGATCATATGAGTGTGTGATTTACATCAATGACTTGAGCACCTCTAAAAGCTGCATTGGTCACAGCATTCTCTGTCGTTCATTGAACTTTTACTAAGAACGGAGCGCTCTCTAGATTTGAAAAAACGGAATGATAAACAGGCAGTTACTCTATTTGTTCTCTTTCATTTTCTTGCTGCCAATTGCCTCGATCAACATCTCTCAGACAAAACAATACCTTCAAAACTCTATGATCACAAACTCTGTCCTTCTATTGGATGCTCTGCCTTCAGATGTGGTATTATCGGCAATAGGCTGCGACTCACCATAGCCTTTAGCTCTGATACGCGTGTCTACAATCCCTGCTAATACCAGGTAATCCTTAACAGAATTAGCTCGCGCCTGGGAAAGCTTTAGGTTCTGTTCATCAGAGCCCTGACTGTCAGTGTGACCTCCAACCTCAATGACCATACTGCCATTGTTTTCAAGTAACTCTACGGCCTTATTAAGTTCCACATAGCTAATGGGTTTAAGCTCGGCTCTACCTACTTCAAAAAAGATATTATTAAGGACAACTTTAGCGCCTTTTTCAATTGGTTCCAGTGCGATGTCTTTGGTAATCTCCTGATAACTTGTATCCTTGGGTAGCTCGAAGCTCTGTGAATAGAAGAAGAAACCATCACTATTGGCTGATACACTGTAGTGTCTTCCGGCTGGTAGCACCACTGTATATTCTCCAGTGGTCGCATTACTCTTGTTGATGGCTAGAAGTTCGCTGCTATTGATATCCTCCACTACAACCCAGGCGTCAAGCGGTTGGCCATCTTTTGCGCTGGAAACGACACCTTGAACGACAGCGGTAGGTTTTGGCTTGAGGTGATCAGGAAGCTCGACCTCGAAGATGTCGTAATTACTCTCATCTAACCTGGAGGACGCAAAATATGCGATGCCCAAAGCAGAAATAGTGAAATTCGTATCATCACCACTTGAATTTAGCGGACGACCAACGTTTGCTGGCTTCGACCATTTTCCACTCTCCAGCAGGGTATAGAAGATATCCATTCCGCCATATCCCGGATGGCCGCCAGTAGCATAATACAACGTTTTACCATCTGCTGCCAAATAGGGACTGTTGTCGTTTAAGGGCGTGTTGACTGTACTACCCAGGTTTTGAGGTATACCCCAAAAACCAAGGTAATTTTTCTCAATCAAATAAAGATCCATACCTCCATATCCACCCTCTCTAGATGAGGCAAATATGATCCTATTGCCATCAGAACTAATAGTGGGTTGCGAGTCCCAGGCTTCACTATTGACCACGTTGCCCATATTTTGAGGCTCAGACCATTCTGTACCATTGAGTTGAGTGATATATAAGTCACAGTTGCCTACACTGTTTTCATCACCGCATCTCACAAAAACCATGGTCTGACCATCAGCAGTAAATGCCGATCCGAAGTCGTTTCCAATAGAGTTAATCGGTGCAGGAAGAGCTACCGGATCACTCCAACTTTCATTTTCTAAGGTAGAAAAGTAAACATCCTCTCCCCAGTTGTTTGTGTTAGTACTGTCATCCATTCTGTTAAACCCTCCTTTTCTGACACTAGTAAAATACAATCTATTACCCATTGGGTTGACCTGTGGCATGTAATCATTGGACAAACTGTTGATCGCGTCAATAGGAAGCGGCTCCTTCATGGTGACCGGCAAATCCCGGATCAAAGGACTAATCTGTGAGTAAAGGAGTCTATTCTTGATCAGGTGCTTAGTGGTAGTGTGCTTTGGACCCTTGGATCTCTTAGCTTCAAACTTCTGAAGATACGTTTCAGCAGCGGAGAACTTACCAAGCTCTATAAGTGCCTTGGCGGTTTCAAAATAAAACCAAGACTTATAGTTAGGATTGACGGCCTCCAATTTCTTAAAGGAAAAGGCTGCTTGTTGGTATTGCTCCAACCTCATCAAGGTCATACCTAGATAATACCAGGCATCCTGATTTTGAGTGTTGAGTTTAATAGCCTCCTGGAACTTAGTGACTGCCAGGTTCAGGTCCCCGGTATTCAAGGCTTGTATCGCTTGTCGGTAGTAGTTTGAACTCTGAGCAAAGACTAAGGTACTCAGAGAGCATAAAATCGCGAATGTAAGTGCTTTTATAGCTTGGCTGTTCATAGTGATTAAGAGTTGCGAGACTCAAAAATTAAACAATTAATCTTGGAATGACACAAAAATCACTTCGCTCGCAGGAAAATGAAGGTTTACAGCACTATCTCTACAACCCAACCATTCTTTATCAACAGGGCTACTCGGTCCATTTAGGGCCTCAAACATATCCATCTAGCGCTTTAGGGGTCTACCATCTAAATCTGTTATCATAAAAAAACCGCCATGACATTGTCGTGACGGTTTTCAAATTGCTGCGAGACCAAGGTCTCGTCCATAGCTGGTTCTCAATGAAGCTGATTCTTAATGACTCAAATTAATGATTACTAATTCGATGCACGATACTAAAGTAGCCACGAACTTTCCAAAACAAGAAAAATAAAAAAAATAAAAAGTCGTTTTTATAAGTAATTGAAAAACAATAACATAGAAAAATATTCTTATAAAAAATTGAGAAAAATATTCTTAAATGTGTTAATATTATTCAGCAAATAGGTTTAGTGGACATTATCAATCAAAACATACGTACGCTCCGTAAGCTGGAAAATATCAAAAGCCAAAGTGAGTTCGGAGAAAGGCTAGGTGTACCCAGCCATAATATCAACAAGTATGAAAACAATGTCATTCCGAAGCCTGAGGTGCTTAGAAAAATAGCGACTGAGTTCAAGATCAACCTCCACCTATTTCTTACCAAAACGCTAGACGAGTCAAACTTCGAGGAGTTCAAAATAGAACATAATACTGAAGCTAAACTCGAAAATCTAGTCAACGAATCTAAAGGGCATTTTGAGATTACGAGAAGTGACCTTGATAGGGTAGCGACATTCTTCGGAGATAAACTCAAAAAAATCGAAGAGGATGATTGTAATGAAATAGACCGAATGAAACTCTTTGGTGACATTCGATCTATCTTCTTAGCTTTTAACAAAAAGCTGAAGGACTTTTACGAAATGCAAGATAGATTAGCCTCCATCTTAGGAGATGGTAGCAAGACTAATCAACCTTGAGCTGATGAAACTCTGTCTGTATTTTGGTGACAGCATCCGACACGCCTTTTGTCAGCGTGGTCCTCACATACACGTTCACAGTAGTAAAAAGTATTACTCCAAAGCCTGCAACCAACAGTAGGATAAACCATAACTGCTTGTAAAATGGTACAGGCGAATTGAATTCAGCGTATTCTTGTACGACTTCTTCAAACAATATTTTATCACCTTCAGCTTTGTATTTCTCATTGTCTGCTAGCAGAGATTGCACCCCCATCTGATAAACACGGGCGTAGCCTACAGCTTCGCTCAAGCGATCACTCTTAGCTAGGATGTCAGTCAAATCTGAATAAATCTGAATGTGTTGCCGATCATGCATGTTATGCTTTTCATTAAGCGCCTCTTTCCAGGTCATAATGGCCTGTTCAGCTAGACCTGCCCGCATTTGCACTGTTCCTAAATCATATTTCGTCACGAAAATCGATTTGCTGTCTTTCTTATTTGAAAGCGCTTTTTCAAAAGCACTAATGGCTTGGCTGTTTTTGTCTTCCTCCATATAGGTTACACCTATTCCATGATAGGCTTTACCGACGAAATCAATCATTTTTGGGTCAGATGCATAAGCCCTTATGGTATTGTTATAGGCAATTCTGGACATATCATAGTTTTGCACCGTACGATACATCAGACCTATTTGATTATTGACTCTAGCCATATTAGGCTTATCCTCAATGCTCTCAGCCAGATCAAGTGATTTAGTAAAGGCCTTTTCCGCCTGGTAAAAGAAAGTGCTATCACCTGTCTCTTTCAATGCTACCGCATAATTGAAGTAAAGATCTGATCGTTGCTTGATACTCAACTGACCTTCATACTCAAGAGCTGACTCATAACTATCCAACGCGGATTCATACTGACCGTAAGTCCGATACAAAATTCCTAAATTGGTATAAATCTTCATCTTCAAAGCCGCATCATTTGTTTCCAGAATATCCTTAAGGGCATCATTGTAAAAGAAATAGGCTTTTGAAATGTCTGGCTCTACATCATCATAGATAAAGGCCTTGTACCACTTAGCTTTACCGGCAGCTAATTTGATGTTCTGCTTATCAGCCTTAGAAATAACATCATCACATATAGCCAGGGCTTTTTGGGGTTTGTCGTATAGCAATGATCTGGCCGCTGACAACTCTACATTAAATGCTTCCTGGCCAGGAGTTGGCATTTCATCTTGTCCCAGACGCTGCTCGCAACCGGAAGACAAGACCAGAACAAAGCACAGGACAGTAACTACCTGTATCAATATCGCCGCCACGCGGATGATATACTTGGTCCGGTTGGTCATAGTTGGATAATTTTCCATAGTTGGGGTTAATCGTTAGATGGTTTTTGTTTCACCTCATCTTGTTCATCAGTAGATTGATCATCTATGAAGGGTATACTTTCAAAAATCTCCTTGTCCTCTTCACTCACACAGCTACTAAAAGAAATTAAACACACGCTTGCAATAAGAGCCAGTCTCGTCAGGT
>JAHCMJ010000411.1 GCA_019192485.1 Cyclobacteriaceae bacterium HetDA_MAG_MS6
ACTTAGTTGTTGAAGTTACCTGAGGTAAGATAGTTTGACTAGTTGAACGTGCTGTATTACAGCAGGTTACGCGGGCTAAAGATTTTGAAGTGACCTTATTTTCGCAATAAATGACCAAGCTAATATTGTGTAGGCTAAATCATTTGAATATGAGACTTTTTTCAACACTGCTGTTTTTATCAATACTTGCTGCCTGCAATTCATCCAAAATCTTAGACAAACCAATCATTTTTGATCAGGAAAGAAAAGACCTCACCTTGCAATATCTAAGTCAAAGGTATGGACTAGAGCAAGAGGAACCTTTGATTACGCCTAAGATGGTGGTAGTGCATTGGACAGCGATCCCCACTTTGGAAAAATCTTTCCAAGCCTTCTACAATACTAAACTGCCCAATTGGCGTCCGGAGATCGTAAGTGCCAGTGCGGTCAATGTTTCTTCACATTTTTTAGTGGATACAGATGGCACCATCTATCGGCTAATGCCAGAGAATTTTATGGCAAGACATGTCATAGGGTTAAACCATTGTGCAATCGGGATTGAAAACGTAGGACCTGATGATAATAATGAGTTATCGCCGGCACAATTGGAGGCAAATACTTGGCTCCTTCGCTATCTAAAGGAAAAATACAATGTCTCTTATCTTATAGGTCATTACGAGTATACCCATTTTACTGAGCATGAGCTTTGGTTAGAAAAAGACGATAATTATCGAACGGAAAAGACAGACCCAGGGGTACCTTTCATGATGCACCTCAGAGAAGCCACCCGTGACCTCAATTGGTTGCCAGTTCCTGCAAAACCAGTTGCAGCAGATACTACCATGATCTCACCACACTAATGTCTATGTCTTTCAAGAAATGTGTTCTGCACGCTTTTATCTTCTTCTGCTCGACGGCAAGTATGGGACAAGAGTTATTGCAAAGGCTTCATGATGAGTATCAACAGTATCGCGAACCTAGCCTTGCCAAACGGCGGATCAAACATCATGAAATCCAGCCTTTAATCGAAAGCCTGGCTTCAGATAAGGAATTTAGTGTTTCGGTATTAGGATCTTCCGTGCAAGGAAGGCCGATTAGTTTGATCAGTATTGGAGAAGGGCCGGTATCTATATTATTTTGGTCGCAAATGCATGGCAACGAGCCTACGGCAACCATGGCTCTTTTTGATATCCTCAACTTTTTGAGGTCTGATTACCTCAAAAAAGAAAAGCAGAAATTATTAAAAAACACCACTCTTCATTTTATACCAATGCTCAATCCTGATGGCGCAGAAGTCTACTCTAGGTACAATGCTTTAGGAATTGATATCAATAGAGATGCGGTCAGACTACAAACACCCGAGGGGAAAATCCTGAAAGATGTTAGAGATAGCCTACAAGCTGATTTTGGTTTTAACCTTCACGATCAGAGTAAATACTATAATGCAGAATTGACCTCCAGACCCGCTACCATTTCCTATCTGGCACCAGCATACAATTATAAGAAAGAGATCAATGAGGTCAGAGCCAACGCCATGAAAGTAATTGTTCACATGAACCAGGTTATCCAACAATATGCCCCTGGTCAAGTGGGAAGATACAGCGACAGTTTTGAGCCCAGAGCTTTTGGTGACAATATTATGAAGTGGGGGACAAGTGCAATTCTTATCGAGTCTGGGGGGTACGCTCAAGATCCGGAGAAGCAATATATCCGAAAGCTCAACTTTCTGTCCATCCTATCGGCTGTTTTTACAATAGCAGATCAATCATTCCAAGCAACTGAGATCACGGAGTATGAACAAATCCCCAATAATGATAGAAAGCTCTTTGATGTCAAAATCAAGGGAGCAACCTACTGGCTTGATGGTAAATCATACAAAGTTGATTTGGGAATCAATCATTTTGAAGTGGACAATTTTACTCATGATGATTTCTACTATCATAGCAGAATAGTCGATATAGGAGATCTCTCAACTTACTACGGTTATCAAGAGATAGATGCTCAACAGTTAACTATTAAAGATGGTAAAGTTTATCAGAGTTCGATTGACCCGTCAAGTTTGCAACCCAAAGATTTTCAGAAACTTGTAGCGGATGGCCACACTTATTTTGCTTCAAATGAAATGCAGGATTCTTTAAGGCATTCACCTTATCCAATGCATCTGGTAAGTGATGCCTTTCAACCCTCGTTTAAGGTAAGCAGAGGGGCAAACCCAACGTTCTTGCTGACAAATGGCGACCAGATTACTTATACACTTATCAATGGATTTGTAGTGAGTCAGGAAGCTTCGGTTGACCGCGTGAAAAACAGTTTGATTTTAAAGTAAGCTCATGAGGATTAAAACTTTTGGCGGGTTCATCATTGCTGCAATACTCATATCCTGTAGGACGGAAATCAAGCAGCCCAAGGATATTGATATCTATATCTCTGATGTCCAGGTTATCGATGGTTCTGGCAATGTGCCTTATCAAGCTTTTGTGGGTGTCGCAGGTGATGAGATCGTTTATCTTTCGCCTGAACCTTTAAAAGGAATCTCTCCAGAGCAGCATATTGATGGCAAAGGCAAGGTGATCACACCTGGTTTCATTGACCTGCATTCCCACGGAAATCCACTGAAAACACCCGAGTTTGCAAACTTCCTGGCTATGGGTGTGACTACTATTAGCCTGGGGCAGGATGGTGCTAGTCCAGCGATGCTTGATATTCAAACCTGGATGGATCAGGTAGATGAAAAAGGAATTGGACCTAATCTGGCGATGTTTGTTGGTCACGGTACCCTCAGACATCTTTCCGGAATAGGGAATGAACCTTCACCTTCACCGGAGCAAATACAATCTTTGGTAATTCTTCTCGAACAAAACCTTCCACATGTTTTTGGTCTGTCTACGGGATTAGAATACACTCCTGGACTATACGCCAGCAAAGAAGAGCTTTTGACCTTAGCTCAAACCGTAGGCAAGTATGATCGAATGATTAGCAGCCACATGCGAAATGAAGATGACGATCAACTCAAAACATCCATCAAAGAGCTAATGGCTCAAGGTCAATACTGTCGGGTTCATATATCTCATTTGAAATCGGTCTATGGCAAGGGGAATGATAGAGCTCTGGAAATACTGAGCTGGATCAAGCAAGCTCGGCAGGAG
>JAHCMJ010000412.1 GCA_019192485.1 Cyclobacteriaceae bacterium HetDA_MAG_MS6
TCCTTGGTAAGATCATCCATTTTAATCACCGAAACTTGAGCAAATAGAGAGCTCATTCCCAGGTTCAACAGTACCAAAATCACGTACTTCCTCATTGTAATAGCCTTTTACGCTAGACAGTAATGAAATGTTCTATCATTTTGTTCAGACCACTTGAGCTTTTTTTGGATATTTCTGAGACCCTGACGGTTTTGGTTATTTCCGACACTCTATTGTACTTAACAAACACGTAATATGAAAAATTGGTCAAAAGAAGTGATTCTCAAGCTTCTGATGTATGCTAGTTATTCGCTTGGGCTGCCAGCGTTTCGATCAGTCAGAGACAATAAAATAGTATTGCTTGAAGTACAAAATTTTAGGATTAGTTTTTTTCCACATATTCTGTTATTTATCCACATTTTTAATCCAATTTTCCTTAACTAATAGATTAACAGTGGGTTATGATCATTAGCTTCAATGAAATTTTTGTGGATAATTGTTTTTGACCAATAGATTTGGAAGAAGAATTGTAAAACGCTGTTTTTCAACGAATTGCATATTTACTCCTTTGTTTGTCTGATCAATTTTTTGCGATAAGCATTAAAAATTCTAGATTTTGAGATAAACCCAATGTACTTTCCGTCATCGATAACGGGGAGATTCCAAGCTTGTGTTACCTCAAATTTATTCATTACCGATTGCATTTTTTCACGAGGAGCTACCTCTGCAGGAGGCTTTTGCATAATAGCCCTGATGACGACATTTTCCCTGTTATTTTGATCAAACATAATTTCACGGATCATATCTAGTGTGACTATGCCTTCCAATGCACCTTCTTCATTGACCACGGGGAAGATGTTTCGTTTGCTTTTTTGTACTACATGTACCAGATCCTCCAGGGTTTCATCTGGCTTTATAGTGAGCAAATCCTTTTCCACAATTTTGTTGAGTTCGATTAAGCTTAGTACAATTCTATCTTTATCATAGGGGATTAAATCCCCTGTCTCAATAAGTTTCTTGGTATACAAGGAGTGCTTTTCAAAATAGGAAATGGTCGTAAATGAAATCGCCGACACCAGCATCAAAGGAACGAAAAGCACATATCCGCTGGTGATCTCCGCGATCAGAAAGATAGCCGTAAGTGGTGCATGAAGCACGCCACTCATCACCCCACACATGCCGACCAGTGTAAAATTGCGTAGGCTGATGGAAGCTTCCGGAAAAATGATATTAAGCGTAAGCGCCAAAACAAACCCAGTAAGTCCGCCCATGAAGAGAGAAGGCGCAAAGATTCCTCCACTCCCTCCTGAGCCTATGGTCAGCGCCGATGCGACGGGCTTTGCCAGGATGATAAGGGTAAGAAAAGCTATTAGGGCAAGTTCGCTATCGGCAAAATAGTAGAAAAAACTTCGTTCAAAAACCGCTTCTGACTGACCCGAGAGCAATAGTTTGATCGTATCATAACCTTCGCCGTAAATAGGCGGAAAGATCAAAACGATGATGGCTAATGAAATACCCCCGATAAATGCTTTTCCATATTTGTTTTTTAATCGACTGATATTGCCCTCAATGCGATACATGAGCCTCGTAAAGTATAGGGAGGCACCTCCACAGATAATCCCCAAGATAATATAGTAGGGAGTGTCAGTAGCTGCAAAACCATCCACCAGCTTAAAACTGAATAGTATATCCTCTCCTAACAACACTAATGCCACCAATTGACCACATACAGAAGCCAATAGGATGGGGATAAACTTATTGATGGTCACATCAGTGAGGATCACTTCGATCGCAAAGATGACACCTGCAATAGGAGAATTAAAGATGGCTGAAACTGCTCCTGCAGATCCGCAGCCTATGAGTAGTGTTCGCTTTTTATAATCCAGGTGTACCAATCGAGCCAGGTTAGACCCAATGGCTGATCCTGTTACAACGATAGGAGCCTCCAAGCCTACCGATCCACCAAAACCCACGGTGATCGCACTTGTCACCATTCGCGAGTACATCTTGGTTCTTCGGATAATGCTGGAGTTGCGGGAGATGGAATATAGGATTTGAGTAATACCATGGCCAAGGCCCTCTCTGGTGATATATTGAGCCACAACAACAGTGAGTAAAATCCCAATTAAAGGGTAGCCCAAATACAGATAATTTACACCAGTGATATCAAGGTTGCGCTGTAATAGATTTTGAATAGCATGCACACTGGTTTTCAATGTAACAGCGGCAAGTCCCGCAAACAGTCCTACTATCCCAGCGATAATCAGAGAGAAATTATTGTCGCTGATATGCTTTAGACGCCACACCAAAAAACGCATCAAAAGCTTCCGGAAGCTCATCATTCACAGATAGGAAAAGTGAAAGTGGGCAAAGGTAAACCTTAAACTTTTTGAGCTGGAGAATTTGTTAGTTTTATTGATAAAACAACCATGGCATGATCAGAAGAGTAAAAGAAACCTGCCTGTATATTGAGGATATTGATAAAACGGAGCAGTTTTATTCACGACTACCTGGATTTGAACTGATCACGAAAGTTGCCGAGAGGCATGTGTTTTTCCGAATAGGTCCTTCTGTATTACTATGTTTTCTTCCGGAGGTAACTAAGCTTGAACAAAACCTGCCTCCTCACTTTGCTTATGGTCCACAGCACATAGCATTTGAGGTGGATCAGGAGGACTATGGCGAAGCAAAAAATGCTATTGAGTCTATGGACATTTCCATCACGCATACAGAACGATGGGGGCAATTCGAGTCATTTTACTTTGCTGACCCCAGCGGCAATGTGTTGGAGATAGTACCTAAAGGCATGTGGGATTAGATCACCAATCCATGAACCTTGGCCAGGGCCTCTTCTATGTAGTCAAAAGTGGAAAGGACATCAGGTTTGCCATCTACTATGGCAACATTATGTTCGAAATGTGCAGAAGGTTTCTTGTCTGCTGTGACAATGGTCCATCCATCTTGTAACTGCACGACCCTTCGGGTACCCATATTGATCATCGGTTCGATTGCGATGACCAGACCTTCCTTAAGTTTTGGGCCTTTACCCCGTTTTCCAAAATTAGGGACTTCAGGAGATTCATGCATCTTCTTCCCAAGCCCGTGACCCACTAGTTCTCTCACGACACCAT
>JAHCMJ010000413.1 GCA_019192485.1 Cyclobacteriaceae bacterium HetDA_MAG_MS6
TTTTTCATTTGATACTTCATCCAAATACAATGTATGGGCCGGGACACTTGCGGGTCTCTTTCTGATGCTCTCATACTTTGGGAGCGACCAGTCCCAAGTGCAGCGCTACCTCACCGCAAAATCACTGAAGGATGCTCGTGGCTCACTAATCATGCCCGCTTTCCTGAAAATACCTATGATCTTCTTCATGCTACTCATTGGTGTGGGCTTGTATACCTTTTACATTTTTCACAAGGCTCCCGTCATGTTCTTGCCGGAGAACGGAGACGCCTCTCGCACAGTAATCGAAAATAAGCTTTCTGAGGAGTTTCAGTTGCGGCATCAGATGCGTCGTGAAAGTGCTTTAGCTTATCTTCAAGACCCATCTCGAAAAGGAGATTTCCAGGATAGTGATCGTAGACTGAATGAAGTTCGTAATTCCTACGCCAGCCTCGGCGAGGATCGCAATGACACGAATTATGTCACCCCCTATTTCATCCTCAATGAACTCCCAAATGGCGTCATAGGCTTGATCATCGCGGCCATTTTTGCAGCAGCTCTTTCAAGTATTGATAGCGGCCTTAACTCCTTGGCAGCTAGTACGACTATGGACTGGGTGAAAAAAATGGAAAAGGAAGAGCGGCCGGCTAAGTTTTATCTGCGAGTTAGCCGTACTTCTACGGTGCTATGGGGCTTGTTTGCCACATTTACTGCTTTGGCTTTTGGAGAGACTGAGTCTATTGTGGAGTTGGTTAACAATGTAGGGAGTTACTTTTACGGCTCTATTTTTGGCATATTTGTGTTGCTTTTTGTCAAAAGGATCAACGGTAAAGCGGCATTTGCGGCAATTCTTTGTGGCATTCTTTCGGTATTCATTCTCGATGCCCTCTACATTACGGAGCAGGGTGACTTTCTGTTGGCTTCACCGTATTTGTTTCAACTTTTGGGATGGTTTGCGTGTCCTGATGGAGGCAAGTGGATCAGCTTCCTATGGCTCAACCCGATTGGTACATTGACCGTTGTCTTCTTTGGCTGGCTTTTCTCTAAAATGATGAAGTAATGCATCCGGAGCTTTTTTCCATTGGTAGTCTCACGATCCATTCCTATGGTTTTATGATTATGCTTGGTGCTATCGCCGGATATGCTTACATGTCATTAAATGCTAAAAAGGAATTGGGCATCGCGCTGGACAAGATTCAAAGCCTGGCGATCTACATCATTGTCGCAGCATTTGTAGGAGGTAAACTACTGTTTTACCTTGAAAAGCCTAGCTACTACTTCAATCCGCCGTCAAACATGCTAGTCAATTTTAGAACTGGTTTCGTTTTCTACGGCTCGCTTTTATTTGCCATACCTGTGGCGGTTTGGTATTTCCGAAAAGAAAAGTGGCCTATTTGGCCTGTATTGGACAGGTTAGCGATTGCAGGTACTATCATTCATGCTTTTGGTCGAATGGGTTGTTTTCTTGCGGGTTGTTGCTATGGCTTGCCAACCGACAAACCTTGGGGCGTAGCATTTACTGAGGAGTCATCTCAGGCACAACCTCTGCATGAGCACCTGCACCCCACACAATTGTATTCTGCCGGTATGATATGTTCCATCATGGTGGTCCTCCTGATGTTTAAGCGACATAAACGATTCGAGGGACAACTAATTTTTGTCTACCTCATATTGTATGCTGCTGGCAGAGGGATTATAGAGATCTTCCGTGGAGATTTGCGAAGAGGATTTATCATTGAGGGCGTTCTATCGCACTCTCAACTGATCTCTTTAGTGTTGATAACTATTACGCTGAGTGCATATTTCTATTTTAGAAAAAAGCCGCCGAAAGGGTAAAATTATCTATTAACGGAACGCGCTCTGATTTTCAAAGCATTGGAAAGCGTCTTGATCTCAAAGGGTGGCTTGCCTAAATATTCGCCATCAATATGTCCCTCTAGAAGTTGATTTTCTTCAATGCTTATCTGACTTGTTCGGTACATATTTACTTCCTTAAGCACATGGTGCGTTCCATTTTGCAATCGGAGAATATTGAGGTATCTCCTTAAAGCCGAAATCTTCCCCACCTCACAAACATCGAGCAATCCATCATCTATTTTGGCCCGAGGAGTGAGTTTGAACCCGCCTCCAAAAGTGGTACCATTGGCCACGGTCATCAGGATCAACTGACGAATGTCCTTTTCTTCTTCTATTTTCAAATCAAACTTTCTATCACGGTATGAGGAGAGAATATGCAAAACGTGATAGTAGTATTTGGCCTGTCCCGACAGCAGTGGTACCTTTCGGTGCTGCATATCCGCAACGATCTGTCCGTCGAAGCCGATTCCGACACCATTGATAAATTTTCGTCCGTTGCAGACACCAAGGTCGATCGTATGGACCAGTCCTTCTGCGATGATCTTTAGACGATCTTGCAGGGTCTTGCCAATGTCCAGTGTCTTCACAAAATCGTCACCAGTACCAGCTGGCAAAAATGACACCGGGATATCGAAATCTAATCCATTGATGGATTCGTTGATCGTGCCATCACCACCGACGATAACCAAATCCGTGAAGCTGGCGTCCAGTTGAGTGCGTACTGTTTCAGTTCCTCGGGTAGATACGGAAGTTTCGGCGATGTGAAAGGCGATGTTACTGGCCAGCAGAAACTGCGAAAGCTCATTGACCAACTTTCTAGTATGTCGACTTCCGGAATTAGGGTTGACAAGTACAAAAACCTTTCGAGACACCAGAATCAGAGCTTCTCCAGGATGAATCGGGTCATCATTTCGTACAGATGACCTCGACGGCCACTTAGGCCGTGAGCTTTATCAGGATAGTAGAATGCGTCAAATTGTTTACCTGCTTCGATTAATTTATTCTGCAGGGTTACTGCATTCTGAAAGTGTACGTTATCGTCACCAGTGCCATGAATAAGCAAGAAATTTCCCTTCAGTTTTTCTACATGTTGAATAGGGCTATTGTCATCATATCCATTTGCATTGTCCTGGGGCCTTTGCAGGTATCTTTCTGTGTAAATGGTATCATAGAACCTCCACGTCGTCACCGGAGCAACTGCTATGGCGGCCTTGAAAAC
>JAHCMJ010000414.1 GCA_019192485.1 Cyclobacteriaceae bacterium HetDA_MAG_MS6
GCGGACCGCAACCACAACAAAGCTGTATTTAGAAAAAGGAAAAGAATACCCGATCACCATTGAATACTTTGAACAATGGTTTGGCGCCGGTATTCGCCTATTCTGGGCGTTGCCCAATGATAACGAACTGCAGAGGGTACTGGAATACGCACAGAAATCAGATGTGGTAGTAATGGTCGGCGGCATATCCCCAAGGCTTGAAGGTGAAGAGCTTCCGTTAGCCATTGAGGGGTTTCATCGGGGGGATCGGACTGAACTTGGGCTGCCCAAAGTGCAGTTAGATTTGCTCAAGAAGCTTAAAGCCACTGGAAAGCCTGTAGTCTTAGTACTAATGAATGGGAGTGCATTGGCGGCCAACTGGGCTGATGATAATATTCCAGCGATTTTAGAAGCCTGGTACCCCGGGCAAGAAGGCGGAAACGCCATTGCTGACGTGCTATTTGGCGATTACAATCCTGCAGGAAGACTCCCAGTGACGGTTTACAGATCAGCGGAAGATCTACCTCCATTCGAAGAATACAGCATGGAGAACCGCACCTATCGATATTTTACAGGAGAGCCACTCTATTCATTTGGTCATGGCTTGAGCTACAGCACTTTTGAATACGCAGACCTGGTGCTTTCAGGAAACTCAATGGACGCTAACACTCCATTGAAAATTTCTGTAAAGGTCACCAATACAGGGGAAACCATGGGAGAGGAAGTAGTACAGCTTTATGTAAAAGATAAAGAAGCCTCAACACCACGCCCTATCATGGAGCTCAAAGGGTTTGAAAGAGTACAATTGAACCCAGGAGAAACAAAAACCGTGAGATTCACAGTGAACGCCAAGAATCTACTCATGATCAATGAAGCTGGGCAACGCGTGGTGGAAGAGGGTGAATTTGATCTACTCATAGGTGCTTCCTCCACAGATATTCGTCAACGAAGTTCGTTTCGTTTTGATGGCTCATTAGTGGAGGATATGTAGGTTAATAAAATCGTTAATATGAAGATATTCATTAGACTTCCAATTTTAGTCATTCTTATTGTGTTTCAATTTCCTGGTTTTTCACAGAAAAAACCCGAAACGCTTACGTACGAACCATTTATTTGGGAATCTAGCCCTCCAAAGGATTGCCCCTTCGAGCAATCAAAAGAGTTAGTAGGTATAAAATTCCTGGGTATGAAAAGCGGATTCCGCAATGGAGATACCTGGTACCCAAGCTGGGCATCAAATGATACGCTCTACTCTCCCTGGACAGATGGCTATGCCGAAAGAATAGATGGATATACCGATATCTCAAGATCTTGGGATGGGCCCTCGCATAACACCACAGGCCAAGGGGTCATCATTGGTGATGATCCCCTTCATTTGGAATCCTATAGTATTGGCATCTATCGCGCAGAGTCAAAACCCTATCATGGGCGCTATCCCAGTGGCTCATTGGTTCATAATGGAGTCTGGTACTATGGGACGTACTGCCTCGACCCGACAGGACAGGCAAAATATGGCGACCAAACTATCAATTGGCCGTGGCTTGGACCCTTCGTTGGTTTTCGATATTCCAAAGACTATGGGCGAAAATGGGTAAGTTGTCCTCATACACCGGAAGAACCGATCTTTAAAGAAAACGGGCAGAATGGCTACCCTGTCAAAATCGGAGCTCCACATTTTGTGGATTTTGGAAAGAATATGGAATATTCGCCAGACGGCAAGGCGTACTTAGTAGCACACGGATCCGATATCACCGACACCAAATGGCGCTTCTGGAACAATAGCTGGATAACTGGAGACCAAATCTACCTACTCAGGGTCACCCCATCCATCGAAAATATCAACGACCCCACCCAGTATGAATTCTATGCGGGTCGAAGCAAACAAGGCCAGCCAATCTGGACAAATGACTTTGATCAGATCCAACCCCTACTCAAATGGAACAATAACATGGGTTGTGTAACAATCACCTACAATGCTCCCCTGGGTAATAAGTACCTAATGTGCGTCACCGATGGAGGTAATACCGCCTCCAAGATGAATACTTACATTCTTGAAGCAGAGGATCTGACTGGCGAATGGCACCTAGTGACTTACCTCAAAGATTTTGGCGAGCAGGCCTATTTCGTCAACTTTCCCTCCAAGTTTATTAGCGAGGACGGCATGACCGCCTGGCTGTTGTACTCCGGTAACTTTGCTACCGACTGGAATGGAGAACAAATTGAAGAAAACCCTCCCGGTAGCCATTACGGTATGGTATTTCAGAAAGTTGAGCTACTCTCACAGAAAGGCAAACGCCCATAAAATGGTTACTGGGGCATTTACTAACCATATAATTTCTTAGGTAAAACACCCAGCAATTGCTGTTCACATTTCGAAGTATCCAATTGCTCAGCTCTTGATGGGAGGTAAAAAGAAATCCTACTTTCCAGTAGGATTTCTCTATTCAAATAACTTATTGAAGAAGTATGTATTTACTACTTGTTAAAGTCCGGTATTGCCAATATGACATAGGTGAGCATATACTTTCTTCATTGAAGATTCCCTACTCGGAATCTGCTGGACCAGTCTAGAGTCAAAGTTCTCTTATCCAGATATTTCTGAACCTGATCGGATCACCATGATCCTGAAGGACCAAAGGCAACTTCTCAGCATGAGGAACATAATAAGTATTTCCGATATAAACGGTTGGGCCTAGGAGTTCTACATTGTTTTGTACTAGTACTCCATTATGAAACACGGTCACTCTTGCACGGCTGACAACCGAACCTCCATCTGAAAACTTGGGTGCCATGAAAATAATATCATACTCCTGCCATTCTCCTGGAGGTCTGGAAGCATTTACTAGTGGGATATGTTGCTTATAGACTGAAGATGCCTGTCCGTTGGCATAAGTTTCATTTTGAAATGAGTTTAATATTTGCACTTCATATAAGCCCATCAAGAAAACACCACTATTGCTATAACCTTGTCCGGACTTATCTGAAGCCTTAGGAGCCTGCCACTCAATGTGCAGTTGTACGTCTCCAAAAGATCTTTTTGTAGAAATAG
>JAHCMJ010000415.1 GCA_019192485.1 Cyclobacteriaceae bacterium HetDA_MAG_MS6
CCTTCGAGGAAAATGATAGAGGTTTTAGCGGCTACATAGAAGAAGACCGGTGGGATCAGCAAGCGGTGGAGGAGATTTTTGACCGATATCTTTCGCTGGGAGAAATACAATGGCAAACAGAGCAGATTGTCAAGAAAAATTGGAATAAGCTCTGGGAAGAAAACTATGATCCCGTTATTGTAGAGGATCAACTGATTGTTAGGGCTCCCTTTCACCAGGTAGATCAATCCTATCCTCAGGAGATATTGCTGGTGCCCAAGATGTCTTTTGGTACTGGTCATCACGCCACCACTTATCTGATGTTGTCACAACAGTTGAAGCTCAATCATCAGGGCAAGGTGGTATATGATTTAGGATCAGGTACCGGGGTTTTGGCAATTATGGCTCATATGCAGGGAGCTTCAGAAGTGTTCGCTACGGATATAGATGACTGGTGCATTGAGAATAGCCAGGAGAATTTTGAGCTCAATGGCATCGATGGTATTCATGTCACCAAAGGAGACGTGTTTTCTAGTGGATTGATGGGCCCTGCAGATATCATCCTAGCCAACATCAATAAGAATGTGCTTTTAAAGGAGATGACAGCTTATGCCACGATGCTGTCTGAATATGGCCATCTACTTTTAAGTGGATTTTACGTAAATGATGTTCTGGATGTATTGGAAAAAGCAGAAGCTCACCATTTGCAATTGGCCTCACAATCCTCCAAAGACGAATGGGCCGTATTGGTTTTACAGAAGCAAGCGTTATAGTCCGGTAGTTTAAGTAATTTTATCACATGCTCGGAAAACTGTTCAGGGTCTTTTTGTTTTCACTCGTGCTCATCGGTACCGGTAGCTTGTCTGCACAAAACTTTTCCGACGATCCCGATAAGTATATTCATGAGGCGCGTGGCTTTCTTCATCAGCTCAATACCGAGGCCGCTAACAAGGTAGCATTTGACCTGATGAATGCTTGGCGAGCAAAATTCAAGGAAGAGCATAAGGAGAAGATCTTGCAGATATCGGAGAAGATGAGGCGTAAAGGCTATCCGCTTCGACCCTATTACTGGCACTTTTTCTCGTACCTGGCTTACTCCGTGGAGCAGGAGGGAATCATGTCTGATCAGCTCAATCAAGTGCTGGATATCAATCTTCAGGTGATCAGCACTTTGTCAGAACAGGAGTATGCCGATTTCCTGTTCACCCTCAATGTCTTTTTTGGCAGGCGGTATCTTTTTCTGGAACGCACCAGTACAGCGAGGGCTCCCGGAGGCACATATCGCTTCGAACTCCTGAATGCACCGGAGGTTATAGAGGAGGAAGTCGTGGAAGAGGAACCAGTAGAGGAGGAGGAGTTCATCACGGAAGAAGAACTCCAACAGACAGAGGTTGTGGATATGAGCCAGCCAGCTGCAAATGACCCCTGGTCGCAGCCTGCGAATGATCCCTGGGATCAACCGGCAAACGACCCTTGGTCACAGCCTGCAAATGATCCTTGGGACTCTGGCAATAGCGATCCCTGGGCCACAAGTAATGATGATCCTTGGGCGACGAATTCGGATGATACATGGAATAGTGACGACCCCTGGGGTACAACAGAGGAGGAAACAGCCTATGTCGAACCAGCTCCTGTGCGACAACAAGTAGTACCCGTAATAGAAGACTTTGTAGCTACGCTCAAATCAAAATATGTGCATCCTGCTCTTGATGGCCCGGTTATCCATTTGGATGACGTTGCTTTGGTCGTCTCAACCCCATATGACACTTTGCGATTCACAAAAGTCAAAGGAGCACATTTACTAGGTAAGCGGACTTTCGTCGGAAAACAAGCAGAGCTAGAGTGGCCCGGACGTAATGAGGATATCCGTGGTGCCAAAGTAGAGTTGGCGGAATTCAGCATGCGAGTTGATAGAGGAGAACTTTGGACACCAAATGCTAAGATGAAATTTCCAGCTTGGTTTGCCGGCGAAGTGGAAGGTGCATTTCGATTCAAAAGTATCAAAAGACCAAAGCGAGCCCTCAGCACCTATCCGGTTTTTAGTTCTTACAAGGGAGGTATAAAATTGGATTTCCCTAATGGTAAGGCCACCTACAAAGGAGGCCTTGAAGTGCAAGGCAATCAGGTTTTTGGCGCAGCAGTTTCCAAGGAGCTTGGGGAGTTGACTATTTTAGATGGCAAAGGACAAACGGCTATTTTCCGGGCAGAAAGATTTACTTTCAATGATTCGATCATCACCTCTGACCAGGCGTCGCTGACAATTCTACATGGCGATGACTCCATATATCATCCATCGGTGGAGATGGAGTATCGTGCTTCTGAGAATAAAGTGATGGCGTTGAGAAAGAAATCTCATAGTGTAACGCCTTTTCATTCTACGTATTTCGAAATGTCAATGAATGCCGACCTCCTACGGTGGGATATGACCGCAGACTCTTTGAACCTCAACATCCTGAATGGGAAAGATCTTGTTCCAGCTACATTTGAATCAGATGACTACTTCAATGAATTGCGATACAAGCGTTTAACAGGTTATTTTGGATTCCATCCTATTGCTATCTCGGTGCATTACTGCAACAAGTTTGGGATTAAGGAATTCTATACAGAGGAACTGGTCAACGAGTACAATGTGACGCAAAAAATGGTTGAAGGTGCGATGCGCATGTTGGAACGATACAATTTCTGTGACTTCGACGAGCGGACCGGTCATGTGAGTTTGTTTGACAACGCTTTTCATTACTACGAGTCTTCAGCGAAGAGAAAGGATTATGATAATCTATTCATTCCGTCTATCAGTCCTTACGAACCCAATGGCACCTTAAGCTTTGGAAAAGGAGAGTTGAGAGTGCATGGAGCCAAGAAATTTTTTCTGACCAGTGATTTTGCTATTTCCGTCGAACCAGAAAATGAACAAGTGGTGCTAGAGGAAGGGAGAGGTCTAAAGTATAATGGTGCCATTGACGCCGGGGATTT
>JAHCMJ010000416.1 GCA_019192485.1 Cyclobacteriaceae bacterium HetDA_MAG_MS6
CACCAATCAAGGTCTGGATGCCGATCAGGAGGCACAGAAGGTACACCCAGCATATCTGCCAGAGTGGAAAGATGCCTTTTTGGCCAGGACTGAGCGGATGTATGAGAGAGATAAGAATCATCCGTCTATCATTATTTGGTCACTGGGCAATGAGGCTGGTAACGGACAAAATTTTTTCGATACCTACAAGTATTTGAAAGATGCAGACCCCACTCGTCCGGTGCAGTACGAAGGCGCAACCAACTACGCTAACACTGATATACAAGCTCCGATGTATGCTACCATTGACCACATGCAGGCCTACTTAGATATACCTGAAAAAGACCAGAGGCCTTATATTTTATGCGAGTATGCTCATGCCATGGGCAACAGTGTCGGAAACTTGCAAGACTACTGGAATGTGATCGAAGCCCATGATATGTTTCAAGGTGGTTTTATCTGGGATTGGGTGGATCAAGGGATACTAGCGACTGATCCGGGCAAAGGTAAGTATTGGGCGTATGGCGGTGATCTTGGGGGTGATCAGATGCATCATGATGGCAACTTTTGCCTAAACGGTATTGTCAATGCTGATAGGACTCCGAAACCAGCTTTGGAAGAGGTGAAGAAAGTGTATCAATACATCAAGTTCCCGTCTTTTAATTTTGAGACAGGGGAGCTCGAAGTTTATAATGGTTATGATTTTATCGATCTGGATCTTTTTGCCTTGAGATGGGAGTTGATAGAAAACGGAACCGCTATTGATAAAGGCCAGGAGTACTTGTCCGCCTCCCCTCGGGGCACTCAAATGCTGACTCTGAACCTGCCACATTTAGCAGATCAAAATGAGTACGCATTAAATGTATATGCTGAGCTTAAGAGGTCATATGGTCTGCTCCGGGAAGGGTATGAGGTAGCAAAAGAGCAGTTCCTATTTGGTAGCTATCCAGGTCCTTCGTTTGCTACAAACAAAACTTTAGATGTTTCCCTGGAGGAGACCGAACAGACGTTTACGGTACGAGGCCAGGGTTTTTTGCATCAGTTCAGCAAAACATCAGGTGAACTCGTGTCAATGGATTTTGGGCATGGCAATGTTTTGATAGAGTCAATCTCTGCTAATTTTTGGAGGGCACCAACTGATAACGACTATGGATTTAACACGCAGAAGAATTGGAAGGCCTGGAAAATGGCTAGCGCCGAGCAGGAACTCATCTATTTTCAATTCGACTCGGCTACAAATTCCGAAGCACCAGAATCTTCAGTTGCTAAAATTACCAGCTTATACGAGGTCCAAGCAGTCAATGGTCAGGTGACCATCATTTACAGCATCAATAGTCGTGGAGATATTAACATTCAATTGGAACTGGATGTACCCCGAGACAGTCCGCCATTACCCAGGTTTGGTTCAAATTTTTCCATTGCAAAAAGCTACAATCAGGTAGAATATTACGGCAGAGGGCCTCATGAAAACTACCAGGATCGCTATACCAGCGCGTTCATAGGGAAGTATAAGTCCAATGTCGATGATCTTGAGTTTGCCTATGAGCGTCCTCAGGAAAATGGCTATCGTACAGGCATTCGTTGGTTAAGTTTTGCTGATGATGGAGATAAGAAAATCACGATTCTCTTACAGGACGAAAATTTTAGCTTCTCAGCGTTACGATATACAATAGCCGACCTGGATGAAGGCCTGGAGAAAAGGAATAGACATCATAATGATCTCAAACCAAGGGAACTGATCAATATCAATATAGATTTAGCTCAGATGGGGGTGGGCGGTGATAATAGCTGGGGAGCTCAACCACATAAGAAGTATCAACTACCATCCGGAAAGTATCGCTTTAGTTATTGGATCACCGGACAAAAATGAGGATCACCTATTTATATTTATTTGGTACAACGAAGTATCACTTTGTGGTGAGGGGTTGTCTTCCTCACCGCTACAAGAAAGGACGACTGTGGCTAGCAACAAGAAGATAAAAGTTTTCATGATTCCAGCATTCTAGTTTTTGATGAAGTAAGGAAAGAGGCCTAATTTGTTTCCGTTGCGGAAGTATTTTGGGAAAAAGGTGATCCCCTTGAAAGTAGCTCCCTGTGTGATGCCAGTTCCTATCCTTATTTCTGCGTTTGATAGAGGTCTTGGTTGGTAAGCTTCGGTACCTTTGCCATCAAACCTAAAAGTGGTGTTTCCCGAAAGAAAATAGACACCATCATCCAATACCGCAAAGAACTTGTCATAATTATCAAAGGAATATCTGGCAGATGCATCTTCCCATGTGTCAAAAGAGGGGTCGTATCGATAAGCTCCAAGGTATAGCTTGTCGTTCCAAACAAAATAGTTAGCATCCTGCAGGCCCGGGGCTGGATAGCTAGCTACCTCACGGATTTGATTGCTATTAGGATCAAACTCAAAAAACCTTCCAGTTCCTCCTACTCCAAAGTAGCCTTTGCCACCGATGGATGTGCCAACAAATGGGTATAAGAAATTCGTGAAATTTTGGACATTGCTCCATTGCTCAAGCCGGAACGTGGTGGTCAGGTCTTCCTGAAACTCCGTAACTTCTGTCCAGGTGTCCGATGATTCATCATATCGATAGATGAATCCATTTTGTCCAAAAATATAACCTATGTTATCAATCTCGAACCCCGTATATGCTTCAAAATTGACAAAAGGTAAATTTGACTTTTCGGTCCAGCTCCAAGTTTCAGGATCAAACTGGAACCACTCATTTTGCTCGCCAAATCCCACATAAATGCCGTTACTTAACGCTAATGTTACATTGCGATTAGTGAATTCGCCGGGGTACCAGGCGGCAGTAGATGTGCCCCATACATCCTCTCTGATCACTTCCAATGGCTGGCAAATGGTATTGGAGGTCTGTCCTCCGGAAGTCAGCCTAACACATACCTCCCCGCCTTCTAGGAACGCTCCACTGAATGTGGCCTCACCGTCAAACTGGAACACACCCTCT
>JAHCMJ010000417.1 GCA_019192485.1 Cyclobacteriaceae bacterium HetDA_MAG_MS6
CCTCCTCACAAGTACAGGACAGCAGAAAGGCGCCATTTGCATCGGAAATGGCAAAGCCTTCTCCAGATGAAGTACTAACCACAGCAAACTCCACGGGTTGACCCGCCTTATCTTGGATCACTCCCTTCAAAATCAATTTATGAGATTGACCAACCAGGAATTTTGGGATGATCAAACAAATAGTAATTAATAAGGTCTTCCAATAATGCAACATTGTTGCAATAATAGGGAATGGACATGATAATTCTACCTCTCAGGAGTAAACAACTCGGTCTAGATAGTCATTTCTAAGCGTACCTGTAGGATCATAGGTTTTGAGCAATGCCAGAAAATCAGGAAACTTATCGTAAGATTGTCGAATCTGCTTGGGATCCATTGTATACAGCTTGGCCCAGTGCGGTCTCACGCCAAATGGTGACAATCTCTCCTCAATCACAGGTAATATCTTCTTGACTTCAGGCCAATGCGGCTTCCATGTAAAATGAAATGCTACACTTGGTCGCTTGTAGAGGGGACTCATCCACAGATCGTCAGCGGCAATCGTACGGACCTCAGAGATATACAAATGCGGAGCCATTAGATCACCTAGGCCTGCTATCGCCTGGATCGCGTCAGCCGCACTAGATACAGGAACAAAATACTCCGACTGCAGCTCATCAAAAGCAGAGGGCATCGCGTTGATTTTGAAATGAGGCAATCGCTCATACCATGGGCCGATCTCTCCCATTTGATCTGTGCAGGACTCGGCTGACAAATCAATGATGGGGTGCACATTTCTATCGCTAGCGCTTCCTCCGAAAAACTCGGTACCGAAATCAGTAGTGGCTCCATCGCTGCGCTGCTTGATCCAAACCTGATCGATAATATCATTTTGCCATTTTGTAAAAAGACTTACGCTGTAGCCACTCGCCATAATCTCATCAAAATGATTGATTACGTTTTTTATAGGTAGATCCAAGTAGATGTTTTGAAAAGCATCAAAGGTCGGCATCACCTCCAAATCCAAACGGGTGATCAGGCCAATGCCGCCTAAGTTCACAACTACTCCATCGAATACATCTGGGTTTTTGTCTCTGCTGAAGTACATCATATCACCACCGGGAAGGCACATCTCGACACCATTGACTGCAGTTGGCAGACTTCCATTGTCAGTTCCCGATCCGTGTGTACCTGTGACACAGGCCCCGGCGACCGTGATTTGTGGCAAGGAGGCCATATTGTGAAGCGCATAACCCTCCACATGCAATTGGACTACGATATCCTCATATCTCGCTCCACCTTCAATGGTCACAGTACTGGTAGACTTGTCTATCGCTACGATTTTATTCAGTTTCCTGAGTGATATCTGTGCTTTGGGACTATCTGCAATGTCGTTATAGCTATGGGTTGAGCCAAGTCCCTTTTTGCGACTCCCAGTACTCATCAATTCTCTCACCTCCTCAATGGTAGCTGGGTGCTTCAGGTCATTAGCTTTGAAGGTAATATTTCGACCCCAATTCCTTCTTTTCAGCTTGGACACAACACTCCGAGGTGCTTCTTTGCTTTTTTTGGGTAGGCATGAGTTCATTCCTGTGAGGAGTGTACCAGTAGCTAATAGAGAAGTTTGTATAAATTTTTTACGTTTCATAATGATCTTTTAAAATGCACATGGTCAGGATGTTTTCGGTTTTCCCGGCAAAATGACCTGCCTTATTTCAAACATTTGTTTGCTCCCTTGACAGGATTGTTGACGATGACTCTATCTCCTCGATATCTTCCAGTGATTTGCCCTTGGTCTCTGGCATCAGCAACCAGACAAAAAGAAGCTGACAAATCATAAGTATGGCAAATACCGTGAATATGTAATGGGGCGCCATCAAGCGGATCATCACCGCGCCAAATAGTGTGATCAATGCCGCAAAGACCCAGTGCGTGGCTGCTCCCCATGATTGCCCGTAAGCCCTCACCCTATTGGGGAATATCTCAGCAATAAAGACCCATATAACTGCGCCCTGCCCTATCGCGTGGGAGGCAATAAAGGATAGGATAAATGTAAGTTTGTAGTAAGCTCCTGCTTCTGAATAAAAACCGTATGATAGCAGTGAGAGACTCACTATATATCCTATCGACCCTATGTACATGAGTTGCTTTCTGCCTGCCCTGTCTATCAGGACCAATCCTAGCATGGTGAAAACCAAATTGATCACACCTATGCTAATGGCGTTAAAAAGTGAATCAGAGCCGCCAAACCCCGCTTTCTCAAGAATCTCCGGTGCATAATACAAAATGAAATTTATACCAGAGAGTTGATTAAAAAGGGCAATTAAAAATGCCAATACCAATGGCGTTTTGTGTTGTCGGGAAAAGACGCTCGCTTCCTGAACTTGCTGATTGCCTTGATCTCTTTTGATGTCTGTGAGGATCTTCTCCGCTTCTTCGTCAGTGGAGGTCAGTCGAAGCACTTTCATCGCTGCCTGATGATTGTGCTGATGTAGGGCTAGCCATCGTGGGCTTTTGGGGACACCCAGTACCATTATCGTGTACGCCAGCGCCGGGACAGCCTCCACGCCCAGCATGAGCCGCCAATCATTGGCACCGCCGACACCGTCGAGTAAGTAGTTTGATATGTAGGCAATAAGAATACCGAAAACAATATTGAATTGAAATAAGGCCACGAGCTTGCCACGGTTGGCGGGTGTAGCAATCTCTGAGGTGTAGGTAGGAGCGGCAATGGAAGACACTCCGACGCCTAAACCACCGATAAATCGAAAGACTGAAGAAATATACGGATCAGTGGCTAACGCTGAGCCCACAGCAGAAATGAAGTAAAGCACGCCTATCCAAAAAAGGGTTGTCTGTCGACCATACTTATTAGTGGGGAAGCCTCCGAAAATAGCTCCAATGACCGTCCCCCATAAAGCCATAGACATAATAAATGTACCATGAAACCATGGAGAAGTCTGCCA
>JAHCMJ010000418.1 GCA_019192485.1 Cyclobacteriaceae bacterium HetDA_MAG_MS6
GAGGAGATCTGGCGCCGGAGTTTGAAGCGACAGCCATGACATTAGAGGCCGGCCAGCTTTCTATGCCGGTAAAAACACAGTTTGGTTATCACTTGATAGAACTACAGGAGAAACGTGGCAATACCTTCAAGTCAAGACACATTCTCATTTCACCAAAACCTTCTCAGGAAGATGTGCAACTTGCTAAAACTTTTCTGGACAGTATACGCACGGTCATATTAGCTGATAGCATTGAGTTTCAAGCTGCAGCCAAGGAACACTCCGATGATCAGGTTACATCCTCTAGTGGAGGATTTTTTCTGAGTGCTGATGGCTCCTCACGAGTCTCTGTGGAAGAGTTGGACCCTACCATCTTTTTCACCATAGATACAATGGCAGTAGGCAGCTACTCTCAACCCTTAAAGTATCAAGAGCAAGACGGCTCTACAGCGTATCGACTTTTGTATTTCAAAGGGAAAACCCCTCCTCACCAGGCAAATTTGAAGGACGATTATCAAAAAATTGCGAAAGCGGCCCTAAACGAAAAGCGCTCTCGACGCCTGTCCAAATGGTTTCAGAGTGCGCGGAATGAAGTTTTCATAGATATAGACCCCGAGTATAATAATTGCAACCTCCTGGAATAAAATTCGAATACCAAGACTATGACTGAAATCAAGACCGACGTGCAGGTAGCCGATGAGCTCCACGAGTCCTTTCTCAAGCTAAGCGCAGAGATCAAAAAAACCATTATAGGCCAGGAAGATGTAGTCAAACTACTGATCACTTCTATTTTCTGCAATGGCCATGCCCTGCTGGTGGGCGTCCCTGGACTAGCGAAGACATTACTCATCCATACCATTGCTAAGAGCCTATCGCTTGATTTTAGTCGGATACAGTTCACACCTGACTTGATGCCCTCGGATATTCTTGGTGCTGAAACACTAGATAAGGAGAGAAATTTTCGATTCATTAAAGGCCCCATTTTCGCCAACATTATTTTAGCAGACGAGATTAACAGGACGCCTCCGAAAACTCAGTCTGCACTGCTCGAATCTATGCAAGAATACTCCGTGACGATTGGAGGGCAGCATCATGCGCTGGATAAACCATTCTTCGTACTAGCTACACAAAACCCTATCGAGCAGGAAGGTACGTATCCACTCCCCGAAGCACAACTGGATCGGTTCATGATGATGATCAAGCTAGACTACCCCGACTATCAGTCGGAGCTGGACATCGTGAAACAAACGACCTCCTCTATAGATCAGGACGTACAAGCAGTAGTTAGCAAAGAAGACATCATACGTTTCCAGAAGCTGGTCAGACAAGTTCCTGTCACTGATAATGTAATTGAATACGCCGTAAGTTTAGTGCACAAAACACGACCTCAGACAGATAAGGCTTCCGACTTGGCAAATGAATTCCTTGAGTGGGGTGCAGGCCCGAGGGCCAGTCAAAACCTAATTCTAGGGGCAAAATGTAATGCTATATTAGCAGGCAAGTATTCCCCTGATATTGAAGACGTACAAGCGGTGGCCACACCAATTCTAAGGCACCGTATCGTTCGCAACTTCAAAGCAGAAGCGGAAGGATTTACTGAGGAGAAAATTATCCAACAGCTACTTTAGGACAAGTCATTGATAAGTTCAGGAATAGAAGAACCTCTTTCTGACTTTCCCATTTATTGTCCTGACAATCCATTCAAATAAAAAAAATGGGTTTTTGCTATGAGTGGCCGTTTGAAAAAATGAAACCAACATTTTTTTAAGCGATGAATCGAAAATCACTACTACCACTATTGACGTTAATGGGATTGATAGCCGTTCAGGCAATTGCCCAAATCAGCACCCCTCCTAGCGGGAACAACCAGCGGAGCATTGTCAAGCAATATATTGGCTCTGTGGTCTGGGTTAAAATTGACTACCGTAGCCCCGATGTCGATGGCAGAGATGGTAAGATCTGGGGCCAACTGGTCCCTTATGGACTTAATAGCCTGGGCTTTGGTGCTAGCACTGCAGATAACCCATCGCCATGGAGAGCTGGAGCCAATGAAAACACCACTATTGAGTTTTCTCATGATGTCCAGGTGCAAGGCAAAGATTTGGCAGCCGGAAAATACGGTCTGCATATGATTCCCGAAGAATCGGGTCCTTGGACCATCATTTTCACCAATGAAAGTGGTGCATGGGGCAGTTTCTATTATAATCCGAGTCAAGATGCATTGCGTGTAGAAGCAACTCCGGAAGATGCTGATCACCAAGAATGGCTTACTTACGAATTTGTTGACAGACAGCCAGATGCCGCAACAGTTGCCCTGCTCTGGGAAAAGAAAAAGATACCATTTACCATCAGTGTTCCTAAAAACAATGAGTATATCAAAGCCAAGCTTGAGAACGAACTCCTGGGCGTCAATGGATTCAACTACCTCAACTGGGTAGGAGCCTCAAATTGGGCCTCCAATGCAGGTTTTCATGATACTGCCATTCAATGGGCAGAAAATGCTATTACTGCCCCTTTTGTAGGCCAAAGAGACTATACCTCGTTGTCCAACAAAGCAACTGTTCTTGGTAGAGCCGAAAAATCTGCCGAAGCCGATGCCGCAATGGACGAGGCACTTAATCATGCAACAGCAACCGCGCTTCAGATTCATGGATATGGCAGAGGACTTATTGCGCGGGACAGAAAGGAAAAAGCTCTAGAAGTATTTCAGTTGAATTACAAGAAGTTTAAGGGAGCATGGCCTACTAACTATGGGCTTGCCAGGGGGTACTCAGCGGTTGGCAATCACAAACAAGCACTAAAATACCTGAAGATCGCTCTCAAAAACGTGCCAGAGGGCGACACCGTAAACCCTCCACTCATCGAAGCGAATATTAAAAAATTAGAAAAGGGAGAAGATATCAACTAAAAG
>JAHCMJ010000419.1 GCA_019192485.1 Cyclobacteriaceae bacterium HetDA_MAG_MS6
CCGCTTCTCTCTTATCGGGTTTCGAATGATCAAGCTGCTTTCTGTTTGGGTGATCTCCACATGCATAGGATGTCGTTTCGAAATCTCATTGTGTTTGACGACATTTTCCAATGCTATAAAAATGGAGATTGGGGGGATCAGAAAGCCTTGATTAGAATAGATACTAAAATCTACTTGTAGCGCCTTTTCAAAGCGCAGGTGAAGCAAGGAGAGGTATTTATGGAGAAAGACCAATTCATCTTCCAACATAACAAGTTTTTGGTCTTTATTGGAAAGTATATAACGATATACCTCTGCGAGGCTTTCGGTAAACTCTTTGGCTTTATCGGGACTCTTATCGATCAGGTAGGAAAGGCTATTAAGAGAGTTGAACATGAAATGCGGATCGATCTGATTCTTCAATGCCTCAAGTTCAGCTTGCACTTTTGCTCTTTCCAGTGTTTCACTTTGAATGCGATCGGCTTGTCGCTGCTTGATGAGAAAAACTGTCTCATACGCATGTGTGATGAAAATGACACATATCACACAGATGATGGTTGTGACTTGAATGGTTGTCCAATTTACCGGACTGTCTATAAAGGTATACCAGCACCAAAGCATCCCCACTACCACGGGTGAAGTATAAAAGACATTCATCCCAAGCAGCATGATCACTTTTTGTGCCGGATTAATAAACCAATTGTATTTCTCCTCTAGCTTAAAAAGCAGCCACCGATTTCCCTGCCAAATGCAAAAAGCAATGCACATGAAGTATAAATATGTCAATCCCAGGTAGACGAAAGACCTGTCATGCGAAGACACAAGCCCTGTAGCATTTGGAATAACAACTCCAAAAAACTGGATACCAACAATCCTAATCAGTTTGTCATTGATCCGAATATTATCTTCCATGGTTTCGGTATTGGACTTTTCCGGTTCGGTAACAAAATCAGTCGACTGAGTTGATCAACTCATTGATAAGCAGCTAAATATACTAAATTCATCCTCACAAACACTTTTTTCAACTATGGTCCTAGCAGATAGAAGTATTCGAAAACAGGCGGTGATCCCTGCCGAGATACATCAGGTCTGGGACAGATGGACAACCGAGACCGGTATCAAGAAATTCCTGGCTAAGGAATGCTCTGTACAAATGCAGATTGGAGGCGACTTTGAAATGTATTTTTTGCTTGATAACCCAAAAGGTTTGCAAGGCTCTGAAGGTTGTAAAATTCTAAGTTACCTACCACAGCGCATGCTCACTTTTTCATGGAATGCTCCGCCGGAATATGCGGAAGTCCGAGGACAGCATACCTGGGTAGTTTTGGAGTTTGAGGAACTACCCGCTTACCAAACCGAGATTCTACTGACGCACCTGGGCTGGCAAGAAGGAGAAGAATGGAATGAAGTATTTCAATACTTTGATCAAGCCTGGGACCAAGTCATCAAATGGCTTATAGAAAGCTTTCAATAATTCCAATCAATAACATGAACAACTTAATTATTAACCACAAAGCAGTATGGCTTGCTGCCCTTATTGTCCAGTTCATACCACCATTGATCTATTCAGAAGTATTCTTTGGTATCAGATGGTCAGAACTCAATCGTGTAACTGAAGCCGACTTTGCCAGTTTCAATATGCCTCTGGGACTAACGGCTTCATTCTTGACAGGCCTGATTGCCGCTTATGCCATGTCATGGTTGTTTGCCAGAATGAATATTGACAGTGGATACAAGGGTTTACTAGCTGCTCTGATCATTTGGTTCGCTTTCGGCTTTGGAGAGCTTTTCACGATCAATTTATTCAGCCTTCGTAACATGCAGCTGACTTTTATCGACGAAAGCGTGGTCCTAATCAAGTACGAAGTCATCGGCGTGATCTTGGGATCATGGACCAGAAGACCGGGCACAACAACCGAACCTGAAGCCTAAAAACTCAATATGCAGTACAACTTAACAACAAAATTTTAAAACTAGACTTTTTTCAATTATGGATTTTTCTTCTCTTAACTGGTTGGCTATTATCGTAGCGGCACTATCAACTTTTGTAATCGGTGCTGCCTGGTACGGGCCTATTTTTGGTAAAGCTTGGATGAACGAGCATGGGTACACTGAGGAGGACCTCAAAAATGCCAATATGGGTAAAATATACGGTACCGCTTTCGTTCTGGAATTTATCATGACACTTAACCTAGCTATGTTCGTACAAGGCGTATCTATCGGTGAGGGCGTTTTTTATGGTTTTTTGACTGGGTTTGGCTGGATCGCGATGGCCATGGGCGTCAACTATCTTTTTTCTAGAAACTCGATCAAGCTGTGGTTTATCGACTCTTTCTATTTTGTAGTCAGCTTCACTTTGATGGGATTTATCCTATCGGCATGGACTTGAAGAAATAATCCGAATATTAAATAAACCATCTCTTTTTATGGGGATGGTTTGTTGTTTTCCGACATGTAAAACCATTGGCTTTTAGTATTTTTATGAGCACTAATATCCAATGGACAATTCGACAAAAAAAGTAGTGATCCTCACAGGATCTACAGGTACTTTAGGATCAGCCCTCATTGAAAGACTAACATCAGATTATCACATCGTGGGCATAGCTAGAAGAAAGCCTATCGCACCTGTACATGATCAAGTGAAATTTTTTCAAGGAGATATATGCTTAGATAGCAATCGCCTGGTTGATTTTGCTTTGGAAACATTCAATCAGATAGATATTGTGATCAATAACGCAGTATATTCCAACTGGGCCGAATTGAAACAGTTCTCAGCATCAGATCTATTACATCAGTACAAGACAAATGTCGTCGCACCCATAGAATTGGCCAATGAGGTATTGCGTAAGCACTGGCTAGACCAGGGCTTATCATCCA
>JAHCMJ010000420.1 GCA_019192485.1 Cyclobacteriaceae bacterium HetDA_MAG_MS6
CATGATCGATGAGCTGGGACTGTACCAAGGATTTACACTTGCTAATAATTTTTATGGTGAATATGAAGCCGGGCATGGTATCAGAAGAGATGGTAACGGTCTCTTCCCTCCTCCCGTAGCCGACCCCACCCTACCGCATGACGACAATACAAACGCCAAAGCTTTTGAGTCGGCTAGATTTCCTGCAGACTTCACCGTGAGGGCCAAACTTCCCGTGGGGACGGACGGCTACCCCGATGTCGATACATGGCGAGACCTGGAATTTTACGTAGAAGGTAGAAGTAATTGAAGAATCGTAAATTGAAGTTGAACCTGAAACTTGCAATTGGAATATTTTTCTTCTGGACTACTAGTTCTTTAGCCTTAGGACAAGTTGAATATCCTTCCTTAAGCCCGAAAGGAAGGATAACTCAAATAGTAGGAAATACTAATATTGAAATTGAATATGAACGTCCCTCAGCTAGGAATAGAGTGGTTTTTGGGGAACTAGTTCCTTGGAATAAAGTCTGGAGAACTGGTGCGGGTTATTGTACCAAAATCGCTTTTGATCAAAAAATTATCATTGGCGGGCAGTCAGTTAACCCTGGCAAATACTCTTTATTCACTATTCCTAATCCTAAAGAGTGGATTGTTATCTTAAATTCTGATACAACATTGTATGGCAGCTTTAATTATAACCCTGAGAAGGACGTAACCAGATTCATAGTTAAACCATTTAATTCACAACGATTTTATGAAACCTTGACATTTAATATTGATCTAATTCCAAACAATGCTAGGGTTTTTATTTCATGGGAAAAGACACAAATTAGTTTTGGGCTGCAAACATCTACTGATGAAGAAATTCAAAGTTTCATAAGCGAAAGACTGTTAACCAGAAAAGAAAAAAGCAGCGATAAATATGCAAAAGCAGCTGAATACCTCCACTATCAAAATATCAATACATTTGAGGCAATTCAACTAACACAAATTGCAATTGAATTAGATGAAGGAAACGGTTGGGCGAGAAGACTGAATATGGAGCTTTATGAGAAGTTGAAAATGTATACTAAGGCTCTTGAATCTGCCAAGCAAGCTCTTGATTTCGTAACCGAAAAGGAGAACTGGAAACAGCATATCGAAAGACTCGAAACTAAAATTGAGAATAGCCCCAATAAGCGCTAGCGAATGATTGGATTTTATTGGCTATAGAAACTTGAAGTACGCCACCCTTTTATAATCTTAAGCGAATGGCATGGCCATGTACGAGACGAAAAGATTAGTGCGCTCTACTCTCATTGTAGCCGGGCGGCGACTAACCCATCACCACCTCGATAAGATTGGTTGATTGTTGAAGCTGTTGCTCAGGTATCTTGTTTATCGAAGATGTTTCTCCATTCACTTTCACTTGAGTCACTCCTCGCTGTACGCCATTGGGGTTTTGTACGCTAATCGATAGGGTTTTACCTCTCCATCTTCTCTCCACTTCAAACTTATCCCAGTGTGAGGGTATCGCAGGATCGATAATGATACCATCAGCAACCGGTCTAATACCTAGTATATACTGTGTCGCAGCATAATACAGCCAAGTAGCAGCTCCACTAAGCCAGGGAACCCGAGAAGCCCCAAAGCGGGGACTAAACTTACTATGCGTACTTTGGCACACCACATAAGGCTCTACCTCCCTCACTTCCGCTTTGTCATTGTAAGATGCAGGACTGGTGGCCGTGAAGTACTGGTAGGCTTGATCACCATTTCCTCTCATCGCCTCTGCAATAATGGCCCACCCCTGCGTATGGTTAAAGATTCCTCCGTTCTCCTTCATACCAGGATTCATTAGCGTGGCCCTGATCACTTTGTAGTCTGTATGCACAAAAGGCGGTGTACAGACCATCACACCATAGTCTGTGGCCAACCTATCCCTTACGGCGTTCAGCGCTTTTTCCTTTTGCTCATCCGTAGCAAAGTCACTGATCACAGACCATACTTGAGGATTCATGAAGATGCTTCCCTCATCGTTTTCCTTAGAGCCAAATTTAAGACCGTCATATCGATATGCTCTCAAAAACCATTGACCATCCCAGGCATGATCGTTGATGCTTTTGTCCAGGGTTACTAGCTCCTCCTGAGCCCATTGCCTTTCGTCTTCCTCACCAAGCTCGACGGATATCTCAGCATAGACCTTCAAAGCCAGCCTGAGCTGAAAAGCTACGAATACTGTTTCGCCATTTTGACCTAGCTCCAGGCAATCGTTCCAATCTGCCAGTAATCCACAAGGCAGACCATGTTGCCCCATCCGGGCTAGGTTGAATTCGATAGCTCGCCGCAAATGCCCCAGCACCGTGGCCTCTCCCTCGTCCGCAAATGGGACTACCTCCTGGTAAAAGCCCGTATCTCCTGTTTCTCCGACATAGAGTGGAACAGCATTGAACAGCCACAAGCAATCATCAGATCTATACTCATCTGGACTCGGAGGATTTTCTTGGCCTGGGCGATGAGAAAAGGGCTTAATCACTGGAATCGCTCCTCCCGTCGATACTTGACCAGAAATCATCAGTCGTAGCCTTTCCTTGACCTTTTCCGGAATCAGATGGGCAGTACCCATGACATCCTGTACCGAATCCCTATACCCTAGCCCATCTCGCTCACCATTGTATACGAGGCTAGCAGCTCTGGACCAGAAGTAGGTAATCAGACAATTGTATGGGGCCCAAGTATTGAGCATACTATCGAAAAGTGGATCAGGTGTCTTGACCTGAAAGCCTTCAATTTGTGTATGCCAGCTTTTCCGAACTTCGTTAAATGCTTTCTCAGCTGATACAAGGTTGCTAAATGTCTCTACTGCCTCTTTGCCTGCCTTTTCGCCTTCTCC
>JAHCMJ010000043.1 GCA_019192485.1 Cyclobacteriaceae bacterium HetDA_MAG_MS6
ACCCTATAAGGTACAATGCTCCTTCTGCACGATCAAGTTTGTATTTGTTAAACGTAAACATGAAGATGAAAAGCATGAAAGTACCTATCATCACCAGATAAAGGTCTGTGTTGAGCACTGGATTAAACTTGATAGGATTATGTATCAAGGCAGTCGTGCCTAGGACAAGGAGTAAGTTGAAAATATTAGACCCAACAATGTTTCCTACTGCAAGGTCTGATTTCTTATGAAACGCCGCAACCGCAGAGGTGGCAAGCTCAGGTAGTGAGGTTCCCGCAGCAAGAATAGTAAGTCCTATCAGTTTCTTGCTGACACCAAAAGTGTCTGCGATCTCCACAGCATTGGTGACAATCATGCGACCGCCAAAAGTAAGACCAGCAATGCCTAAAACGACCATCACCGTAGTCTTCACACTACCAAACATGATGATATCTTCTGATTCTCCTTCTGGATTTCTTTTCAAGTTCAGAAAGATATAAAGCAGGAAAAGAAAAAATAAGACCAAAAGTATTGCACCGTCTATCGCGTTCAAGGCATTGACCTCGGCATCAAAGAATAGCACATCGTTTACCAGAACGAAGAATATAAAGGTGGCCAAGAGCGAATAAGGGACTTCTTTCCACAAGGCATTCTGCTGGACGGTAAGCGGATAGATCATGCTCGCAACCCCCAGGATTAAGAAAATATTAAAGATGTTGGATCCGATGATATTTCCAAATACCACATCATGCGTACCTTGATCGGTTTCCACGGTACCTGAAATAATATTGACGACCAATTCGGGGGCTGAAGTTCCCATAGCTACAACTGTGAGCCCAATAGCAATATCTGAGATATTGAATCGCTTGGCTAATGACGAGGCGCCATTAACTAAAAAGTCTGCCCCCTTGATGAGGAGGATGAAACCAACAACTACTAATAATAGATTTACAACTAGGTCCAAGGCTCAGTTAAGTTAGGCGATTTTGTTATCTCGAAATATAAATATTTTTAGATCATTTTTTCAAAATCCCTGCAAAATAAAACAATTCAATGGATAATTCATCAAATTATTTAGTCTTCCAATTCCTTTGCGATTTGGTTGATTTTATTTTGTAGTCCTTCCAGCTTTGAAAAATAGCTTGAACTGTCATTTAAGCTCGTATTTACAGAGAAATAAAATTTAATTTTTGGCTCGGTGCCAGACGGTCTTACAGATATTTTACTGCCGTCTTCAGTGAAAAACTGCAATACATTTGATGTTGGAAGATCAATTTTTTCCGTCGCAGATGTTGCCAGGTTAGTTACTTCACTACTTTTATAATCTTTGATCAATGATACAGCAGAACCTCCTAGGGTCTTAGGTGGGTTCTCCCTAAACTTGATCATCATTGCCTGAATCTCTTCCGACCCTGACTTTCCTTTTTTGGTCAAAGACTTTAATCCTTCGTGATATAGCCCAAACTTGGTATTGACTTCTATGAGTAATTCAAAAATAGATTTACCATTACTCTTCGCCCAAGCCGCCATCTCGGCAATCATAGCGCAGCTAGCAATCGCATCTTTGTCACGTACTTCATCTCCAATCAAATAGCCATAGCTTTCTTCACCGCCTCCAATAAATTTCTCTTTACCCTCTAGCTCTCGAATCAACTCCGCTATATACTTAAAGCCAGTCAAGGTGTTATAGCATTTCACATCGAAACTTTCTGCAATCCGTTCGATCAGATCAGTCGTTACGATGGTCTTGACAATATATTCCTTTGAGGTGAGTTTGTGGTTTTCCTGCCACTTACTGAGTAGATAGTATATCAGCATGGCCCCCGTCTGGTTACCATTGAGGAGCTGGAAATGGCCCATCGTGTTTTTTACCGCAATTCCAACTCTATCAGAGTCGGGGTCGGTTGCCATAACAAGATCGGCATCTATTTCTTCGGCTTGCTTCAAAGCCAAGGTCATGGCCTCAGCTTCTTCTGGGTTGGGGTACACTACAGTCGGGAAGTTCCCGTCCGGCTCTTTTTGTTGCTGTACGACATGCACATTGGAGAACCCAAGCCTGCTGAGTATAGGTGGGACTAATGTGATTCCTGTTCCGTGGATGGAGCTAAAGACAATTTTTAAATCTTTCTGTTCGGAGATCTCTGAAGGGGATAGAGATAGGGATTCAATCATCTTCAGATAGGCCTCATCTAATTCTTCTCCGATCGGGGAGATCAATTCGGAGTTTCGATCGAATCGCACCTCGTCCAATGATTCGATCTTGCCTACCTCTTTGATGACAATTAGATCGTGAGGCGGTATAAGCTGTGCCCCATCATTCCAATAAGCCTTATATCCGTTGTATTCCTTAGGGTTGTGAGAGGCCGTCAGTACTACACCACCTTGACATCCTAAATGTCGGATGGCGAAAGATAGCTCTGGGGTTGGACGCAAGGATTGGAATAAGAAAACCTTTATACCATTGGAAGAGAAAACGTCTGCGGTGGTCTCCGCAAAAAATCTGCTATTATTTCGACTATCATGGGCAATAGCGACGCTAATCTCTCCGTTAAATGATTGCTTAAGATAATTTGCTAAACCTTGTGTAGCCATTCCTACAGTATACTTGTTCATCCTGTTGGTTCCGACGCCCATAATGCCCCTTAATCCACCAGTGCCAAACTCTAGATCCTTGTAAAAAGATTCTATGTACTCTGTATCATCTTTGGCCGCCCTAAGTGTTTTGATTTGCTCTTTGGTATCTGCATCAACCTGCGCACTACTAAGCCATAGGGCTACTTTTTTCTCTATATCCATATATATCTAAAAATGAAAAATCATTAAAATATAAGTGTTAAAAACACTGTTATTAATAAAATTGAATTTTTATATGATTTATTTGAAATAATTCTAAAATTTGCTCATGCAAACGTTTTCAAAGATCTAATTGATCCATGAATATAGAAAATCTAAATCAAGCATTTATAGAGATTGCCGAAAAGAAAATCGAGCTACAGCAGTTTGATTATGAAGACCCGCATTACGGGGTTTTGGAAGAGGGTATCAGGCAATTGGAAAATAGATTTACGGAGCAATACGGACCTTTCATAGAGGACGCGTTATTCAATGTTCATGATGAGTATTGCCCTGACAATGATGTGCTATATCCCGCGGCTTATATCGCCTCGCAATACCTGAAAACGGATAACTATCAGTATGATGTGGAAAAAGATCAGGGGATCCGAGTAGAGGCAGATGACTTCCCCGGCGTAAAAGCAAGATTAGTGTTGGTGCCAGCACCCACCAGGTTAGTATTGCAGGGAGAACAAAAGGAATTTCGAGAAACTGTCTGGATAGCTAGATAGTATGTTAGAATCCAAGCTTTTCTCGTACCCGATCTAGGACTTCTTTTGCGATTATTGAGGCTCTTTCCTCACCCTGCTCAAGTTGTTGATTAAGTTCAGACTGATCTTGAATCAGATCGTCATAACGTCTACGAGGTTCTTTAAACTCTTCAATTACCAGCTCAAACAATGCTTGTTTCGCGTGACCATATCCAAAATTCCCTCCTTGGTAGTTTTTCCTCATTTCATCTATCTGGCTCTGGGATCCCAGCAGTTCGTATAATTTGAAGACATTACATTTGTCTGGGTCTTTTGGTTCTTCCAGTGGAGTGCTATCAGTCACAATAGCCATGATGTTTTTTCGGAGCTGTTTATCAGGTTGAAATATGTCAATAATGTTACCATAAGATTTACTCATTTTCTGACCATCAGTGCCGGGTACAGTCATTAGCTGCGAGTCAATTTTGGCCTCCGGAATTACGAATGTTTCACCAAATTGGTGATTAAATGCGCCAGCTATATCCCGTGTCATTTCCAGGTGCTGTTTCTGGTCTTTTCCGACCGGTACTATCTCTGCATCATATAATAAGATATCGCAAGCCATTAGGATAGGGTAGGTAAATAACCCGGCGTTGACATCTGACAAGCGCTCTGACTTGTCTTTGAAAGAATGAGCATTAGCCAACATTGGGAAAGGGGTAAAACAATTCAGGTACCAGGTCAGCTCGCATACTTCCGGTACTTTGGATTGTCTGTAAAACAGGTTTTTCTCCGTATCAAATCCGCAAGCTATCCATGCGGCGGCTACGGCTTGTGTATTGGCTTGACGAACCTCAGGGTCTTTGATGGTGGTCAGAGCATGCAAATCGGCTATGAAGAAGAAAGATTCATTTTCTTCGGCCTTTGATAACTCTATTGCTGGTAATATAGCACCGAGTAAGTTACCCAAGTGAGGCTTTCCTGAGCTTTGGATTCCTGTTAATATCCTGGCCATTGGCTTTTTTCGCAAACCTAACGAATCTCATATTGACATTTCATTAACATCATTTGATAATTTTCTTGGGTAAGTTTGTTGAAAAAACTGATCGGTTATGAGACTTACTTTTTTGCTGATTTCATTGTTGTTTGCATTGATCGGAAGTTACGGTCAATCGCCACTCACATTTGACAGTAATGATTTTGATTTTGGCGATATACAAGAAGAGGCAGGAGCCGTAACACATACTTTCAATTTCAAAAATATAAGCACGGATACGATCAGAATCACAGCAGTAAAAGCCTCCTGTGGTTGTACCACACCTGGTTGGACCAAAGAGCCGGTAGCACCTGGTGGTGAGGGTTTTATTACAGCAAAGTATAACCCCTACAACCGACCTGGCAACTTCAAAAAGAGCCTCAATGTCTCTACCAAAGGCGTAGAAGTAGCTAAGACAACACTACTCATACAGGGAAATGTTGTCCCCAGACCTAAGACCATCAAGGATCTATTACCTACCAAACTGGGAGCCATGCGCGTTCGGTATCGCTCACTTAATATGGGCAAGATTACCAATGAAGAGATCAAAATCCAGGAGTTTGATACATATAATGATAGCGAAACATCCTGGTCATTCTTGCCTGCGCAGACTATCGCTGAGGACTTTATCAAGATAGATTTTGCCCCCCTGGAACTAGCTCCTGGTTCCAAAGGAAAAATTATTGTACGCTATGATCCGGCTTTGAAAAATGATCTCGGATTTCAATCCGATCAGATCAGAATATTTACTACTGAAGATGTGGATCAGCAAAAAAATATGAATGTCATTGCGACCATTGAAGACTACTTCCCACCGATGACTGCTGAGGAACTGGCTATCGCTCCTAAGTTAGCTTTTGATAAGACTATTTTTGATTTTGGTAAGGTGAGCGCAGATGCACGACTAGTCACATCATTCGAACTGACCAACTCAGGCAAGGAGCCTTTGGAAATCAGAAAGGTAAAAACGAACTGCGCTTGCACTACAGCCCAACCAAACACCGACGTCATAGAGCCTGGCGAGTCTACTGCATTGGAAGTAACTTTTGATACTAACAATAGAAAGGGACGCCAGTACAAGTCCATTACGGTTTTTTCAAATGACCCGTCGGCGCCCACTCAGGTAATCTCAATTAGAGCGGAGTTACCTAAATCCTGATTTTATTTTTTGTTTAAGGAGAACTTATTATTCTCAATGTCTACGTCTGCCATGAGATGCAATGGGTCGATCTCTATCTCTTGAATTTTGGACATAGGTAAATTAAGTTCAAACTCGTAAGTAGGATGTGTCCAGGGCCAGTCTCTACCAATTACTCTATCCAGATCCGACTCATTGGGCTTTTCTCCTCGCATTAGACCTAGCGGAATATAGTAAAGTTGCTGTGTGCCTTCCTTCAGGGTAATGAGTAAATCAATCGGCATAGGCATTTTGCCAACCCGTTTTAACACAATTTTAGTTTTCTTTTTGGCTTTGGCTACTGTCTGAACAGCATAGTCAATCGTGTGTGTAGTATTGACCCAATAGTCGTAGTACCAGTCAAGCTCTAAGCCTGATTGTTTTTCCATTACACGCACGAAGTCATTGAGCTGAGGGTGTTTAAATCGCCATTGATAATAATATTTTTTCAGCCCTTCGTCTCTGTTTTTCAACCCTATTATATATCCTAGTTGAGCCAGGCTTACCGCTCCTTTTTGATAGGCTGCTTTTCCGTATGCGTAGTTGGTGGAAAAATGATCGGAGTGTACTGACATTGGTTCCTCTATTCCGCTTGCAGCCAGGTCAAAATAGGACCCATAAGATGACATTAGGCTTCTTGTTCCATTTTCTTTGAAAATGTGGTCCATGGTAAGCCCCGTTGCATAAGTGGTGTAGCCCTCATCCATCCAGGCGTAGTAACTTTCATTTGTGGCTAACAATCCTTGATACCAGCTATGCATCAGTTCGTGCACTGTCACTCCCACCAAGCTCCTCAACGAACGATGTCCTGTTATCAAAGTTGCCATAGGGTACTCCATACCTCCATCTCCCCCTTGGATAATGGAGTATTGTGGAAAGGGATACTCACCAAAGTTTTTCTGCACGAAATCAAATGCCTTTAATGTGTATTCTGCTAGTTTCTCCCAGTTTTCAACTAATGTATCTGTTTGAAAAAAGAAATGAAGTAATGGTCCTTCGGGCACTTCCACGGTGTGATGCTTGTAATCGCGGTCCGCAGCCCAGACAAAGTCATGCACGTTTTCAGCGGAAAACTTCCAGGATAGTTTGTCGCTATCAGTAGAAGTAACCTGGCCATTATAGTAGCCATAACCAATTTCTTCTGGGTTTTGTAAAACTCCTGTGGCGGCCAAGATATAGTCTTTATCTATAGAGATTTCAACATCATATGAACCCCAAGGAGCATAAAATTCTCTGGCTATATAGGGGTGTGCATGCCATCCTCGCGTGTCATACTCGGCCATTTTGGGAAACCATTGTGCCATTGAGTAGTCAATACCCTCTTTGTTATTTCGGCCACTCCTTCGTATCTGTTTAGGTACTTGGCTTCGAAATTTCATATTGAATACCGCTGAGCTACCTGGTGCTATGGCCTTAGATAAATCCACTTCCAGTATAGTCCCTTCCACAATAAACTTTAGGGGTTCTCCATCCTGACTAAGTTCCAGAACCTCGTGGTATCCTATTTCCTCTGGCGATAGTTTGGATATTCTATCCATGACGCGTTTATCTGGATCTTCCAGGTTCCTACTCCGCACATCCATCATACTATTTGGTTGAAAGGCATTGAAGTAAAGGTGATAGAACACTTTCTCCAAGCTGTCAGGGGAATTGTTGTAATAGACAAGTGTCTGGTCACCAACAAACTGGTGTTTTGCGACATCAAAGTCTATACTCATGGTGTACTCTACACGCTGCTGCCAATATCCTTGAGCATCAGCGACTAATGAAAGAAACAACGCACCCAGTACGGATGATATCTTCATATATTTATATTTCATAACCGTATTTTTTTCTCTTTTTCTAAACTTTTTTTCTTAGAAAAAGATTACTTTACTAGCGACTACCTGAAAACATGATGATAGAAAAACTCTTTGACGTCCTATTGCTAGTAGTGCTGGCTTTCGGATCTGCAATTTTATTTTCCTTTGCAGTGATTTGGAAATTGCTTCAAGCTTTATATCAAATCATTTTTACAAAAGGTAAATAGAGAGGACTAAACGTCCACTTTGGCATATTTTGCATTTTTCTCGATGAATTCTCGTCGAGGCGCGACCTCGTCTCCCATAAGCATGGAGAAAAGATGATCTGCTTCAGCAGCAGACTCGATGGTGACTTGCTTCAAACTCCTATACTCCGGATCCATAGTAGTCGTCCATAATTGCTCTGGATTCATTTCACCAAGACCTTTGTACCGTTGCACATTTACTGAATCTTCCTTCCCAGCTCCGACGATTTCATGAATAACCCTTTCGCGATCCTCTTCTGTCCAGGCGTAACGCTCTGATTTCCCCTTTTTAATCAAGTAAAGTGGAGGAAGCGCTATGTAGAGGTAGCCATTTTCAATAAGCTCTCTCATGTATCTAAAGAAGAAAGTCAATATCAATGTACGGATATGGCTTCCGTCAACATCAGCATCTGTCATGATGATAATCTTATGATATCGGAGTTTTTCTGTATTCAAGGCTTTCTCATCATCTTCGGTACCGAAAGCAACACCTAGTGCTGTAATCATATTTTTGATTTCCTCGTTATCGTAGATCTTATGTTCCTGAGCCTTTTCGACGTTCAGTATTTTCCCTCGTAACGGTAAAATAGCTTGAAACTTCCTATCCCGGCCTTGCTTTGCAGAACCACCGGCAGAATCTCCTTCAACCAGATATATCTCGCATGATGCTGGATCTTTATCGGAGCAGTCAGCCAACTTACCAGGGAGCCCGGTTCCGGAAAGGACGTTTTTACGCTGAACCATTTCTCTGGCCTTTCGCGCAGCATGTCTTGCTTGGGCAGCAAGAATGACTTTTTGTACTATATGCTTCGCTTCTTTTGGGTGCTCCTCCAGGTATTCGGAGAGCATGTCGCTGACACAAGTATCTACCGCACCCATGGCGTCAGAATTACCCAATTTTGTCTTGGTCTGACCTTCAAATTGAGGCTCTGCTACTTTTATCGAGATGACTGCAGTCAGACCTTCTCGGAAGTCATCCCCGCTGATGTCAACTTTTACTTTTTCTAAAAGCCCTGATTTGTCAGCATAAGACTTCAATGTTCGGGTCAGGGCTCTTCTAAATCCCGCAACGTGCGTTCCACCTTCTATCGTATTGATATTGTTGACATACGATACAACATTTTCAGAGTAGGAGGTATTGTAGCTGAGAGCAACTTGCACAGGTACACCGGCTTTGTCGCCCTCTATGTAGATGGATTCAGGAATTAGTTTTTCCCTTGTGGCATCTAAATAATCGACGAACTCTTTGAGTCCACCTTCTGAATAAAATTCCTCCGCTAGATCGCTACCGTCTTCATTCTTGTCTCTGTGGTCTATTAATTTGATCCTAATGCCAGCGTTTAGAAAGGCTAGCTCACGAAGTCTGGATGCTACGGTCTCATAGTTGTAAGTGGTAACGGTGAATATATCGTCGTCCGGTTTGAAGTGAACGATTGTCCCACTAATGTCTGTTTTGCCAATTTCCTTGACTTCGGCCTGAGGTATACCACGCTTGTAGCTTTGTTCAAAGATTTTTCCATTTCTATGAACAGTAGCGTGTAAATCAGTTGATAGCGCATTGACACAAGATACCCCGACTCCATGCAGACCTCCTGATACCTTATATGTATCCTTGTCAAACTTTCCTCCTGCATGCAATACTGTCATAACCACCTCCAATGCAGACTTCTTTTCCTTAGGATGAATATCCGTTGGAATCCCACGGCCATTGTCTGTTACTGTAATGGAGTTGTCAGTATTGACCTCTACTTTGATCTCGTCGCAATAGCCTGCAAGTGCCTCATCTATTGAGTTGTCGACAACCTCCCATACGAGATGGTGTAGCCCCTTGACACCCACATCGCCGATGTACATGGCGGGTCGTTTTCTAACAGCTTCGAGTCCCTCTAGTACTTGAATATTACTGGCCGAATAATTGCCTTTGTTCTCTTCCTTTTCGTCTGCCATATGTATCAATCAAAAGCGCCAAAAATAACTAAAATATGCTTTAGAACTGGTATTGAATTTGAGCGAAAGGTTGTTTATGTTTACAACTAAATCTTTAGTTATGAGGCTTTGGTTGTTTACGACGATTATGACTGTTTCCGGTGGATTTGGATGGGCTCAAAACAGTGCTGAAAGTCAATTATCCATCGAACAAAAACAGAGGCAATTGCGACGAGAGATGGTACGGGCAGAAATAGAGGGAAAAGACGTGAGTAGTATCCGAGCGATGTTTGATAGTTTGCGACGAGTGGATATGGAGCGGTCCGCTTCCAAAAGAATATTGTCCTACGCCAAAAACAATCGAGTCGATACCTTGAAGGTGATAGACCTGACGGATGGCAGACTCACCAAATTGCCAGATTATGTGCTAGAGGCTAGGAGCCTGAAGGTCTTGAAGTTGGATAACAATGATTTTGGAAAACTTCCAAGAAAGCTCAAAAATCTGGATTCTTTACAAAGGATTTACTGGAGTCGAATTAACCGTGTGAATAAGTTGAAATTTCCTCCAATGGATCATTTGGAGAATCTCTATCTAGGGCAGAATCAATTGAGTAGGCTGCCTAGTATGAAAAAGCTCAAGCGGTTAAAGTATCTGGATCTATCTGGTAACCACTTAGCCAGAGTACCTGTAAAAAGCTTGAGGAAAAACAAGGAATTAAGTCAACTTGTATTGACTTCCAACCCAATAATAGTACAGGAAGATAAGTATCAAAGACTCAAAGCACTGGAAGTATTGAAGCTCAATAAGTGTGGTCTTCAAAATCTGAACACCTCGCTATATCGAATACCAAAGCTAAAGGAGCTTCAAGTACAGGAAAACAATCTCGAATCCGTTCCTGCTGGCATTTCTACACTTGAGCACCTCACAAAGCTTTCTTTTTATAAGAACAAGCTAAATACCTTGCCAGAAGACCTTTTTGACATTCCTAGTTTGGTAATAGTAGACCTTTACTACAATGAGTTACAAGTCATCCCATCCGAGATTAAAAATCTACAAAAGCTGGAAATACTCTTTTTAGCTCACAATAAGATTTATGATTTGCCAGACGAGATAGGGGAGCTCAGGAATCTTGAACAGCTTTACCTGCATCATAATCGCCTAAGCGTACTACCTGAGTCTCTGGATCAACTAGAAAATCTTCGAGTTGTGAGAGTGAATGACAATTACCTGCATCAGCTTCCCAAATCCCTGTTGATGCTGGCTCAGTTATCTGACTTAGATGTTTCCAATAATGATTTGAAGACGCTTCCAAAAGAAATAGAGCGGTTTAGCGAGCTGGAACTATTCACCTTTCAGGGTAATGAAATTGACCTGAATGCCGATGAGAATCAACATGTCGCACCAATGATCGAGCGCATGTCCAAGAAAGGTGTTGTCTGCAAGCCTGCGGTACGTATGGAGGTAATTGATTGAGCTTTAGTAGTTACCGACACTCAGCATGACAAGCGTGCATGCCATTTCGGTAGTGATATTTTTTTGTTCAGCTTTTTGGGCCAGTGCATAGTTCTCAGTTCCTGGGTTGAAAATAATCCTTTTCGGATTGAGAGAAAGTAAATAGTCTTCCCACTCATGCTGTCGAGCAGCGTTGATGTAAAGTGTAATGGTGTCTAGGCCCGTGACTTGAGGTAGGTCATGGATTGACAGGATACTTTTCCCAAAAACTTCACCTGATTTAATGCCTATTGGGATGATCTCGTGCCCCCCTTGGACCAGCATTTCTGCTGCCTGATAAGCGTATCTGTCAGGGTTGGTGGTAGCTCCGATGATGGCTGTCTTTTTTTTCATTTGGATCTTTTCTGCTTGGGTCCCGCCAGACCTATGTTGAGACCAACGATGATTGGTAAATACAATGAGGATTTGTTAATGGATTGAAATACTTCGTCGTACTCAGGGTTGTCTACATATAATTTTTCATAATCTCGGAATCCTATGTCCACACCGGCGTAGGCATCGAGCGTAAGACCTGGAGCGCCGGCTTCTCGCATCCAGCGCCAACCAACAAACAAGCCATATGATCCCAAAGTTTCAGTTGCTTTAATTGTTCTTTCAAATGGTGCAGAATTGACGTTTAATATGTTAGCTTGATGATTGATCCGTGCCACGGAGATTTGATGTCCGAAGTACAACATGCCAAATCGTTGATCGGGGTGATAAAACTTTTGACGAAACCTGATCGTACCTCCGCGTTGGAAGGGTTTACCAAACTCTACCTCCTCCGAATTAGTGAAAAATGGATCGCGATGGAGGATAAATTGAAGTTCATACCCTAATCGCTCCTGATAATAATACTCCAAAGACAAAGGTAGTCTTCCGGCAAACATCCATATCGGATTAGTCGCTGCTATGAAACCTTGATACTCATTGATAATGGGACTGAAATATCGAATACTGCTGCTTTTAAATTTATATTCAGGTTTTTCCACTGGTGTTCTCTCTGTAGGAGTATTGATGAGATCATCCATTCGGAATACTGGCTGCTCTTCTTCGTAAACAGGATGGTATACCCCTGCAATTGATCCATCCGGATTGTAAAGCGTCCACTTACCAGATCTTTTATCATCCTCTAATGTTCCCTCCATTTTAAGTTTGCCATTGGGGTAGTAACCCAGGTACTGACCAACGCCCTTGTCGTAAGACACTTTGCCTTCTATTTTACCATCTTCATCAAAAAAGGTCCAGGGACCAGTGCGCTGACCTCCTTGAATTTCTCCTTTGGTCTTGAGTGCGCCATTGACATGGTATTCTTCGATCATCCCATTTCCGTCTTCATAGCTGGCTTTGCTTTTTACCTCGCCATCTTCGTAAAACAAGTTCCATTGACCAGATTTCTCCCCATTGACAAGGACACCTTCTGAGCTCAATTGACCGTTTTCGTAGTAGTATCTCCAATTGCCTGTTTTTTTACCATTAGTATATCGCCCCTCGGCGAGCAGCTTTTGGTTTAGGTAGAAGTGTTTCCATGATCCGGTTCTTAGACCTTTTGAAAACTGGCCAACAGCTTGTAGTTCACCGGATTCGTAATAATAGTTCCACTCACCATGACTCTTTTCTTTCTTATTGTAACCCGCCATTCTCAATTTACCGGAAGGATAGTATTCTTTGTATTCTCCATCTCCTTGTTGATAGTAAGCTTGGGCTTTGATGGTGCCGTCCTCGAAGAAGTAGTTCCACACGCCTTGCTTGAGGTCATTGATGTATCCACCATTGCTTTTTTCGCCACCGTTCTCGTAGAAATTTGTCCATGGGCCGTTCTTTTTTGATTTCTCTAATATGCCTTCAGATTTCCTGCGACCGCTTTCATAGTAATAGGCCCAACCACCATTTTGAATACCTCTTTTAAAGAGACCTTCGGCTTTTTTGCGACCGTTTTCATAGTAATAGACCCACAGGCTGTCTGCTTTATTGTTTTTGAAAAACCCTTTTACCTGTCTAGCACCATTTTGGTTGTACGAGGCAAAATGACCATTTAGTACGGAGTCCCTGTCTACTTCATAGGTCTCCTTGATCAGGCGCTTTTGTGTATCATAGTAAGTCCTGATCTCCTTTTGCTGCGAGTACCCCGGAATAGAGCAAATGCAAAAAAGACTATATAGTAAAATGGCTCTCAAGAGGGAGTCTTTAGAGATTTTCCAACTGGAGTTTTACACCCCATTCGCTTAATTCCTCCTCGGTCCACAACTCTGGGAAGTAAGTGATCATTTGTCGACGAGGGGGCAGATACTTTTGCCAGTTGGTACCACCTGTGGCTTTGATAACTTTAGGATCACGATGTAGATAACGAGCAGCTGACTTGAAATGAGACAAAGGCCATAAGACATTGGCATGATGATCATATTGCTTTAGCGCTATTTTGATAGCTTTATTTTCTTCATAACAAGTCAGAAATTTCCTTCGAAGATTGATCTCCTTGACCTCTTTCGCTTGCCTAATCAGGATGTCTGAGTATTTCTTTTCAAATTGTTTAAGCGTTAGTGTTTTTTTACCTGTAGCGAGTTCAGTTGCACCTTTTTTCCAGTATAAATGATTGTAGATATTCTTGAAGGAATCCCATTCATCTATTGGTTTTTTCAGGTCTTTGGAGACCAATAGGTGAAAATCCGTAGAATTGATCTCAATCATTCGGTATTGCGCTGATTGGAAACCGCTAGAGGGAAGAAGGGACATTCTGAATGTTAAAAACTGATCCGGATCCATACCCTCTATCATGATATCGAAGGAATCTATGAGGTGTCCGAAGTAACGGTTGATACGCTGTATTCTACGAAGGAATAATGATTCGTCTACTGGATCTTTATAAATAGCCTGTTCTTGCTCATTGAGAATGAGGCGAAAGTATAACTCGGTAATCTGGTGGTACAATATAAATATACGCTCATCAGGTAGGTCTGTCCTGGGTGTTTGTAAGCTGAGTAGCGTATCTAAGTGCACATAGTCCCAATATGTCAGGTAGTCAGAATAGAGTAATCCATCTAGGTATGAAGAGAGGTCCTGGCCCATTGCCTCGTATTTGTCTTCAAGCTTTTTAAGCTGCGATAAAATGGATGGGTCTACTGGTTCTTTTTCCATGATTGACGTATAAAATGTTGTAAATTTGGACCTTTCTACCGAGTAAAACAAAGACCCCGAAATGAGCTTAGAAGCACCCATCCAAAACGGACAAGCAAGAGGCAAACACTTTCAGGATGATTTTGAATCTCCTGACTTCTATCAGATTGATGACTTGCTCAATGAGGAACATAAACTGATTAGAGCGGCATTACGAGATTTTGTGAAGCTCGAGATTACTCCTTATATAGAGGACTGGGCGGAACGTAATCATTTCCCAATGGAGATGGTGCGAAAATTTGGGGAAGTAGGGGCTTTCGGTCCTACTATTCCTGAGCAGTATGGGGGCAGTGGTTTGGACTACATATCCTATGGTCTGATCATGCAGGAGATTGAGCGAGGTGATTCAGGAATGCGTTCCACAGCATCGGTGCAAGGTTCTCTGGTCATGTACCCGATTTACGCCTTTGGCTCAGAGGAGCAAAAACAGAAGTATCTTCCGAAGCTGGCATCTGGAGAGTTTTTAGGTTGCTTCGGATTGACAGAACCTAATCATGGTTCCAATCCTTCGGGTATGGAAACCCATATCCTAGACAAAGGGGACCATTATCTCCTCAATGGAGCTAAGATGTGGATATCCAATGCCCCAAAAGCTGATATTGCTGTAGTCTGGGCTAAAAATGAGCAAGGAAGAATTCATGGAGTAATTGTAGAGCGAGGCATGGATGGGTTTACTACACCGGAAACACACGGTAAGTGGTCTTTACGTGCTTCATGCACTGGTGAACTTGTTTTTGCTGATGTGAAAATACCGAAAGAGAATGTGCTGCCAGGAAAGAGTGGCCTTGGAGCGCCGATGATGTGTCTGGATAAAGCGAGGTATGGTATTGCCTGGGGAGCAATCGGAGCAGCTATGGATTGCTTTGATTCCGCGAAGAGATATGCCATGGAGCGTATCCAGTTTGACAAACCTATTGGGTCGTTCCAGTTGGTGCAGAAAAAACTAGCAGAAATGTTGACAGAGATCACTAAAGCTCAATTGCTGAACTGGAAGCTTGGGAAGATGATGGATGAGGGTAAGGCTACCACACCGCAAATTTCAATGGCCAAGCGTAACAGTGTGGAGGTTGCATTGAATATAGCCAGAGAAGCGAGGCAGATTCATGGCGGTATGGGCATTACCGGAGAGTATCCTATGATGAGACATATGATGAATTTGGAGTCTGTTGTGACCTATGAAGGTACTCATGACATACATCTACTGATACTAGGAGCCGATATCACGGGTATCCCAGCCTTTAAATAGCTTATAAACGAGAGGCCTTTTTGGCTGATCGGTCTTTAGTTAGCCATTTCAGAATTTTATATTCCAAAAAGGAGAATTTTGAGCCTTGTATTTTGTGAGGCTTTTTTTGTGCCGCATTTGATTTGGCACATCAATTTCGGTCCTTTGAATTAATCGCAATGCGAAAAAAGTCTTGTTTTTCGCTAAAATCGCACTTTTTGGACCTTTTTGATGAAAAAAGAACAAAATCTAAGTCGGATTTCGGGTAATCTTTAAATTTTTTTGATTTAGAAACGTTCCGAATTCAAAAAACTGTATTTATTTCTAAAATAGGTTAAAAAACAAACGGATTTTTAGTTGAAATACGTTTTGCTTCTTAAAATTGGCTTGATTTTAATCGGGTATTTATTGAAAAATCCGTATTTACTCTGAATTTAGATTGAAATTTTAACCGAAAAATCAGAGAAATACGAAAAGTTTGATAATCCCGCAACTAAAGAGAAGTTTAACCTAACAAAGAAAAATGAACTTGAATTTGTTAAAATCCATGTCGCTTGTCAGTGAAGATGTGACAGAGATGGCCTCAGACTTCGCCGCTGAGACTGTTGTTGAGAGTCCTGCTACTATTGATCAAGCCGCTGATCTGGCTACTCAGATCGGAGACACGCTACTAACTGCTAACAATGTTTGGATGATGTTAGCGACGGCCTTGGTATTCATCATGCACTTGGGATTTGCAGGTGTTGAGGCTGGCTTTGGTCAGGCTAAGAATACTGTGAACATCCTATTTAAGAACACTTTGACTCCAATAATTGGAGTAGTGACCTACGCTTTGCTAGGTTTTTTCCTGATGTATCCAGGTTTTGAGACTCCAGGATGGTTTGCTTTTGACGGTGCAGGCTGGAGTATGTTTTGGTTTTCACCTGCAGACGCAGATGTGACTACCGGATATGCTGATGGTGGCTATACTTATTGGACTGACTTTTTGTTTCAGGCTATGTTCGCTGCAACCGCTGCAACTATAGTATCTGGAGCTGTGGCGGAGCGTATTAAGCTTAGCGCATACCTTCTATTTACTTTGGTATTCGTTGGAGTAGTTTATCCTCTAATTGGTAGCTGGAAGTGGGGCGGTGGTGTCCTTGATGATTGGGGATTCTATGACTTTGCTGGTTCTACACTCGTACATTCCGTTGGTGGATGGGGAGCTTTGGCCGGTATCATGGTGCTTGGACCTCGATTGGGCAAGTATGTAGATGGTAAAGTAATTGACAAACCAGGTTCTAGTGTGCCTTTGGCAGTTATTGGTGTTTTTCTGCTTTGGTTAGGATGGTTCGGTTTTAATGGAGGCTCCGTGCTTTCTGCTGACCCTGCACTTACTTCGTTTGTGTTGGTGACTACTTCCCTTGCAGCCTGTGCTGGAGGTATTGGAGGATTTGTAACGGGATACTTAGTATTCAAAAGACTGGATCTAGGGATGGTACTAAATGGTATTCTTGCTGGTCTCGTAGGTATTACCGCGGGTGCTGATGTCATTAATCCTGGTCCGGCGGTATTCGTTGGTCTTGTTGCAGGTGTCCTGGTCGTATTTTCTGCAGTCACTCTTGACAAGTTCAAGCTCGATGATGTGGTTGGTGCAGTTTCCGTGCACTTGACTTGTGGTATTTGGGGCACACTGGCAGTAGGAATTTTCTCTACAAATGCGGAGCACTCTTTCGGCACTCAATTGATCGGTGTTCTTATTTGCGGAGTGACAGCCTTTGTCTCAGCCTTCATCATCTTCCAGGTGCTGAAAGCTACTATTGGGATCAGAGTGACTCAAGAGCATGAAGAAGAAGGTCTCGATAGCCATGAGCACGGTATCAGAGGTTATACAATCACTGTGGAATAAGAAGCTCTTTCTTCTACTTTAGAAAAAATTAAAGGCCTCCTTTTAACTGACTTGGAACTCAATAAAGGAGGCCTCATTTCAAAACTTCAACTATTAAAAAGTATCAATTATGAATTTCTATAACAAAAATACTAATTAAATCATCTCTATTAATGCTGTTGCTACTTGTAGTGAAAGGCGTGTCATTTGCTCAGGAGACGGAAGAAGAAGAAAGCTCCTTTTCTTTCTCTGGATCTGTTGACACTTATTATAGAGTAAACCTGAATTCTGCGAATGACCCAACAAACGGGACTACTGCTCCTGGATCATCTTTTGCCAACCTCCCTGGTTTTTCCTTGGGTATGGTGAATCTCATAGGTGCTTACGAAGGTGAGAAAGTCGGATTTGTAGCTGACTTGGTTTTTGGACCTAGAGGTGCCGATGCCGTATTTGGATCTGGCTTAGATGTAGACGGAGACGGTGTGGCTGATGGTGCAACAAGTGGAACTTTCGTGAACCAGTTGTATACGTACTTGAATGTTAGCGATAATGTGACTTTGACATTAGGTAACTTCAATACCTTTTTAGGCTATGAAGTGATTTCTCCTACTGCCAATTTCAACTATTCTACAAGTTATATGTTCTCCTATGGACCGTTCTCTCATACTGGCTTCAAAGCAGATATTGCCTTGGGCGAAGCGTCTCTTATGCTAGGTGTTTTCAACCCTACAGATGCTACAGAGTTCAATCCTTCAGGAGAGTACTTTGGTGGTGCACAAATTGGATTTGGCGGTGCGTATTTGAACTTCTTGTTCGATGATGACTTCTTTCAAGTGGATTTGACTGCGGGATGGGACCTTACTGATTCGTTCTATTTAGGAGTAAATGCAACATCTGCATCTGATAACTTTGTAGGTGGTGCACTATACTTGCAGACTGCTTTATCAGAGGATTTCTCTTTAGGCCTACGTGGAGAGTATTTTCAAGATCAAGGTCTTGGATTGCTGACTGAAGATGAAAGTGTTATTGATTTGACATTGACAGGCAACTACACAGTAGGAAGTTTGACCATCATCCCTGAATTGAGATTGGATTCATTCTCAGAAGATGATGTGGTGATCACTGATTTAGCTAAAGGTGAGACTGCAAACTCTTTGACATCATTCCTGGTAGCTGCAGTATACTCCTTCTAAGGCAGAAGGAAATTGAGATGATTTAATTGAAATTGTATTCGCTTTAATTTTAAATATTTAAAAATCAATTAATCAATCTAAATGGCAAAGTTTAAACTAGAGTACATTTGGCTGGATGGGTACAAACCCACCCAGAGTTTAAGAAGCAAAACAAAAATTGTTGAGGATTTCAGTGGAAAACTGGAAGATTGCCCAGAGTGGTCTTTTGACGGTTCTTCCACAGAGCAAGCTGAAGGAAATTCTTCAGATTGTCTCCTGAAACCAGTTTTTATATGTCCTGATCCGGCAGTCAAGAATGGCTATTTGGTGATGACCGAAGTGCTAAATGCTGATAGTTCTCCTCATGAGTCAAATGGTCGTGCGACCATCGATGACGAAGACGATGATTTCTGGTTTGGGTTTGAGCAGGAGTATTTCCTGTGGGATCCTGCAACCGATAAACCTATCGGATTTCCTGCAGGAGGATTTCCAGGCCCGCAAGGTCCATATTATTGTGGAGTTGGCGGTCAGAATGTTTTTGGCAGAGATATCAAAGACGAGCACTTGGAGCTATGCCTTGATGCAGGCCTGAATGTGGAAGGTACCAATGGTGAGGTCGCTGCCGGTCAGTGGGAGTTCCAGATTTTTGCCAAGGGTGCTAAGCAAGCAGGAGATGAGATTTGGGTTGGAAGATACTTGCTTGAAAGGCTTGTTGAGAAGTATGGTCTGGCCATTAACTGGCATCCTAAACCGCTAGGAGATCTAGACTGGAATGGATCAGGTATGCATGCAAACTTCTCAAACACGCTACTCAGAACTGCTGGCTCAAAAGCCAAAGTGGAAGAAGTATGTGAGGCCTTCAGACCTGTTGTGAAAGAACATATCGCGGTATATGGAGCAGACAACGATCAAAGGTTAACGGGTCAACACGAGACGGCTGCTATCACTGATTTCTCCTACGGTGTTTCCGATAGAGGTGCCTCTATTAGGATTCCTGTTTACACAGCAAATCATGGATGGAGTGGCTATCTGGAAGATAGGAGACCTGCTTCAAACGCAGATCCTTACAAAGTAGCTGCTAGAATCATTAAAACAGTGAAAAGTGTAAAATAACTAGTTTAAACTTTTCACATATATTTTAAACTAAGGCGAAAAGGTCTTCCATTTTGGAAGGCCTTTTTCGTTTATGAAGCATCTTCGAGAGAAGATTGTTCATTTTCCATTTTATGAGCATATTTCATATGTTCTTGTAAATTGCCTTTTTTGTAACCCATACATCCATGAAGATGAACGCTACATTTAAATTGCTTATAATCTCGGTACTACTCATAGGAGGATGTACCCAAACAAGTCGGGAAAACGCCATGGCGAGTGAAAAAGTGCAGACCTTATTGTCTCAAATGACTCTGGAAGAAAAAGTGGGTCAGATGACTCAGGTCACTCTTGAAACTTTGTGCAAAGGCCGAGGTGTGTTTGATCTTGATCAACCGATAACCTTGGACTCAGCAAAACTCAATAAGATCATCGGGGATTACGCGATTGGGTCGGTACTAAATTGTGCCGGCGAAGCTCGAAGTCGCGAGTCTTGGCAGACTATTATAGGTACCATACAGGATCATGCAATCAACAAAACTAGACTAGGTATACCGGTTCTGTACGGCATAGATGCTATTCATGGAACAAATTATACGCTCGGCGCTACACTTTTCCCCCAACAAGTGGGGCTGGCTGCTACCTGGAATCCGGGCTTAGTCGAAGATCTAGCGGCCATTTGTGCTTATGAGACACGAGCCTCTAATATACCTTGGAACTTCAGTCCAGACCTGGACCTGGGCATGGATGCCAGGTGGCCAAGGATATGGGAAGGTTTTGGTGAAGATCCCTACCTATCTGGCGAAATGGGTAAGGCAATGGTCAGAGGATTTGGAGGAAACGATGTAAGTGCTATTGACAAAGTAGCTTCGTGCCTGAAGCACTTTATTGGTTACGGGTATCCAAGGAGTGGGAAGGACAGAACTCCAGCATGGTTACCAGAAAGACATTTTCGTGAACTGTTCGTTCCACCTTTTTCTGAAGGGATCGCATCAGGGGCGAAAACAGTCATGATCAATTCTGGAGAGGTGAACGGTATTCCGGTGCACGCCAGTGTTGAATTGCTCACCAAACTACTTCGGGAAGACATGGGTTTTACGGGGGTAGCGGTTACCGACTGGTATGATATCTATAATCTCGTTGAGCGACACCGTGTGGCCAAAGACAAAAAAGAAGCAACCAAGATAGCGATCAATGCTGGTATCGATATGGCAATGGTGCCGTATGATGTTGAATTTGCCGATCATCTGATAGCCCTCGTGAAAGAGGGAGAGGTTTCTATGGAGAGGATAAATGAGGCCGTTGGCAGGATATTGCAACTCAAAGAAGACGTTGGTCTTTTCGAGAGACCTACAGTCAACACGACTGATTATGACAAGTTTGGTTCTGAGGAATTTGCGAAAAAGGCTTATCAGGGAGCCATTGAGTCTATCACTTTGCTGAAAAATGAGGATGGCATATTGCCATTGTCCAAAAACAGTAGCGTACTTGTAGCAGGTCCAAATGCTGACAATATGAGAGTGCTTAACGGGGGGTGGTCCTACACCTGGCAGGGGGAGCGTACTGACGAGTTTGTAAAGGATAAAAATACAATTCTGAAGGCCGTGACCAATAAGGTTGGTAAGGATCAAGTGACTTATATACCCGGAGTAAAGTATGGATCAGGGAACTACAAGCAAGAGAAAATTGAAGGACTGGATAGAATTTCCAAGGTAGCTAAAAGTGCAGATGCCGTGATCTTGTGCATTGGAGAGAATACCTATACGGAAAAACCAGGTGATCTTGATGATCTGAATCTATCTATCAATCAAAAGAATCTTGCCAGAGAGGCTGCTAAGTCAGGGACACCGATAATCTATGTATTAAGCGCAGGTAGGCCCAGGGTATTTCATGATATTGAGCCGCTAGCTGATGCTATTGTTCATATTTATTTACCTGGTAATGAAGGAGGGGATGCTTTGGTAGATGTCCTGTTTGGGGATGCCAATCCAAGTGGTAAGCTACCCTTTACCTATCCCAGGTATGTCAATGACCTAGTGCCATATTATTACAAACATGCTGAGGTCGTGGCTCATGCGGACGGCAATGAGTATACCGACCCTTTTGTAAATCCTCAATATCCTTTTGGGTTTGGTTTGAGCTACACCACTTTTGAGTACGGTGACATGACGGTGGACAAAAAGGTGGTGGGTGCTGGAGATACCTGCACCTTGAAGATAAA
>JAHCMJ010000421.1 GCA_019192485.1 Cyclobacteriaceae bacterium HetDA_MAG_MS6
AGGTATGAGAGAATGGATCTGGTATTCAATCTCTCGTCATTTGACCTAAAAAGGACGAAAGAAGAACTCTTTCAGAATAACAGGCAGATGAAAAACATCTCTGAGCTCAGCCGTGATATCGATTCACTGATCAGTGAGACCGTCATAGCCAAGACAAATCTTATCACCAATGCCAAGAGCTTCTTAAAATATCATGCGCCTAGTGTGTTGACCGTGGACAATCAAAAACCCAACGCGAAAAAAGTGAAGTTTAAGAAATCCAAGAAAGGCAATGATGAAGAAGATGATGAAGACAGTAAAGAGGTTGTAAAGGAGCAGACAGCATCTTTTTTTCCATTTGATTGGATTTCTCAGCAGCGCGATACCACACACCAGCTACATATCGATAAGGTTCAGCCTGATCTTTTGATCAAATCGGAAATAACAAAATTACAAGACAGCTTGACTCTGGGTAGTGACTCTACCGAATTATTAGTGAATGTCAATCCTTTGGATACCATGACTTTGGATGGATTAGATGCCAATTTTAATCTTACCCGGAAAAAAGTGGAACTGATTAGTAGGGCGTCATCACAAGCCCGCAATCTGAAGGTCAGTATCAATTCTTCCAATATCAGGTTAAAGCGCCTTGCTACTGAAAGAGCGAAGTACATTATTGAGAAGTACAAAAAATTTAGTCAGGCTTTTGCCTGTATCGTTATGTTTTTGATTGGAGCTCCTTTGGGCGCTATCATCAAAAAGGGAGGTTTAGGTGTACCGGTTATAGTTTCTGTGTTTTTCTTCATTGTTTATTACGTACTCAATATCACCAATGAGAAGTGGGCCAAGGCTGGATTGATGCATGGTGAAGTAGCAGTATGGGTAGCCGACCTCATTCTCCTCCCTGTAGGTTTGTTTTTTCTACGTCAGGCTAGAATAGATGCGCGGTTATTCGAAAACGACTTTTACCTTGTTTGGATAGATAAGATCAAACAGCGATTGACTGATAGAAAGAATCGAAAGGTAGCACAAGCCAGATTGGCGGGGTAATAGGAGTCTGAGCGTCAGGAAAATCGTCTGGAGACTAATATTTTCTAAAACCTTTGTTTTGATAACGAGGGTATCTATCTTTGCGCATTAATTCAAGCGAGATAAGAATTTAGAACAATAGAATGTACTTAACGAAAGAGAAAAAAGAGAAGTTTTTCGAAGAGTTTGGAAAGGGAAAGCAAGATACAGGCACACCTGAATCTCAAATTGCTTTATTTACTCACAGAATCAATCACTTAACCCAGCACCTCAAAGTCAACAAGCAAGATCATGGATCTCGACTCGGCTTGCTGAAGCTAGTAGGAAAAAGGAGAAGGTTACTTGACTACCTCTACAAAAACGACATCGAGAGGTACAGGAGCATTATTGCAAAGCTCAAAATCAGGAAATAAAACATTGCACAAGGGGGTCATCAGGATTCCCTTTTTTGTTCCCTCCATTCTATCCTTATCCATTCATTTTAAACATGCATTGACATGCTATCTACCTTTAAAGTAAAAGAATTTACATTATCTGATGGTACATCCATCACTATCGAAACAGGCAAACTGGCAAAACAAGCCGACGGGTCTGTAGTAATCAAAGTAGGCAATATGATGTTGCTCGCTACCGTAGTATCTAAACAAGAAGCAGGCGAGAACGTTGATTTTTTGCCGCTCTCAGTAGATTATCAAGAAAAATTTGCCGCTGCCGGGAAGATTCCTGGTGGTTTTTTGAAAAGAGAAGGACGTCTGTCCGACTATGAAGTATTGATCTGCCGCTTGGTTGATAGAGCGATCAGGCCATTATTTCCCGATGACTATCATGCCGATACGCAAATAGCCATTTCGCTTATTTCAGCAGATGAAAACGTAGCACCGGATTCCTATGCCGCTTTGGCAGCTTCTGCGGCACTAGCGGTATCTGATATTCCATTTAATGGACCCATCTCTGAAGTGAGAGTCGCTAAAATTGATGGTCAGTACAAAGTAAACCCATCAATAGCTGAGCTCTCCGAAGCTACATTGGATTTGATCGTAGCAGGTTCTAAAGACAATATTGTTATGGTCGAGGGTGAGTGCAAGGAGGTTCAGGAATCTGAGATGATTGAAGCTATCCAGTTAGCTCATAAAGAAATACAAATACAGTGTCAAGCTCAGGAAGAACTGGCTCAAGAAGTTGGTGCGACCGAAAAGAGAGAATACGATCATGAAAATCGTGATGAGGATCTCCTGGCACTGATCAAAGAAAAGTATTACGATCGTCTTTATGAGATTGCCGGAAGTAAAATTGCCGACAAGAAAAAAAGAGGAGAGGCATTCAGGGCTGTTTACGATGATTTCATGGAAGGTCTGCCGGAAGAACACGAATACGATGAGTTCTTGATAGGAAAATACTTCCATGATGTTGAGAAAGATGCCGTGAGAAATTCTGTCCTTGATCACAAGGTCCGATTGGATGGCCGCCAAACTGAAGAAATTCGCCCGATCTGGTGTGAAGTAGATTATTTGCCAACAGCTCACGGCTCAGCAGTATTTACCCGTGGGGAAACCCAATCATTGACTTCGGTTACGCTAGGATCTAAGCTAGATGAGCAGATGATTGATGGAGCCATGATTTCCGGATACAATAAGTTCATTTTGCATTATAATTTCCCTGCATTCTCTACTGGCGAAGTTCGACCCAACCGTGGACCGGGCCGACGAGAAGTGGGACATGGTAATTTGGCCATGAGAGCACTAAAACCTATGTTGCCGGGCGATGATAATCCATATACTATTCGAGTAGTTTCGGACATCCTCGAATCTAATGGTTCATCCTCAATGGCAACCGTT
>JAHCMJ010000422.1 GCA_019192485.1 Cyclobacteriaceae bacterium HetDA_MAG_MS6
CCTTAATGGTATTTGGATTTGCATGTGATTTGGAAGAAACTAATGTGAACCCAAATGAAGCTACGGATGCACCGCTGAATATATTACTACCTGCTGCACAAGCCAATACCTTGTTTGGAATAGCCGGGACTTCGGTCCAGTTTTCCAGCATATGGATACAGCAGATGACAGGTACCCTCTCTGATTACGAAGATGTGACCAACTACAGGTTTTTGCCTGGTTTTTCCGAATTTGATTGGAGTGAAAGACTGTATGCTGGTGCTATGGTCGACTTAAAGCAAATCATTGAGCAATCGACAGCGTCGGAAGCTACACACATCAGGGGTGTTGCTCGGATCATGATGGCTTTGTGTCTGGGGCATATCGTGGATACATGGGGAGATGCTCCTTACAGTACCGCATTGGATCCAGCCTCGAATCCGCAGCCTACATACGACGCTGGTGCTACGCTGTACACTGAAATCCAGACTCTATTGGATGGTGCGATTACTGATTTGGGTAGTACAAGTAGTGCTTCGCCGACTAATTACGATTTGGTTTACCCGTCGGCATCCGAATCTAGTTGGGTAGCTGGCTCTGCTCCACTTTGGATCAGAACGGCTAATGCTTTAAAAGCTAGGTATTATAACCACCTGAGTAAAGTCGATCCAGCTGGCTCGGCACAGGACGCCTTAGATGCTATAGCAGCTGGCACTTATACATCCAATGCCGATGATGCTAAAATGGGGTTTGGTCCCGAGCAGGCTGGTCCATGGTTCTCTTTCCTCACGGGTACTTTCGGTCAGAATAATATTGCCTTGTGCCAAACGTTTATCGACTTGCTGCGTGATAGAGTAGCTGTAGGTACTGATGACCCAAGAGCAGCTTTCTATTTCCGGGATAATGGTGCAGGTCTATACGCCGGCGTACCATATGGTTCGATCAATAAACCCGGAGATGCTACTGGAGTGGGAGATTACATCAATACACTCGAGGGTACGACTAACATAGTGACCTACACAGAAGTGAAATTTATAGAGGCGGAGGCTAACTTCCGACTTGATAACTTCCCGGAAGCTGCTGCAGCTTACAATGAAGCTGTTCGCTCATCGATCCTTCGTGTGACTGGTGCGGCGGATCCAGCCTATGAAGCTCTGTATGCCAACGAAGATGCAGCGTCTATTCAGACCAATGGCTTGCAGAAGATATTCACTGAAAAGCATATAGCGCTATTCTTGGAGCATGAGGCTTGGGTAGATTGGAGGAGGAGTATACCGGCGGGACAGCCGGGTACCACCAGCGGTATCCCTGCTTTGACTCCTACCACTACCAATGAGACAAGTGGTGTATTTCCAAGGAGATTCTTGTACCCACAAAGTGAAGTGACCAACAATGCTTCCAATGTGCCTGCTGCGGTGATCACTGATAAAATTTTCTGGGACCTTTAATAGTGTAATGATGATGAAATTGATTTATAAAAACATTGTATTAGTGGGTATAGTGCTCACCATCGCATTGAGCAGTTGCCTGGAGGATCCCGATGATGAGTTTAGGATTGTAGGCGCAGTACCAACTGTGATATTACTGAGCTCACCTCCTGATTCGATAGATGTGGGTCAAACTGTCAATATTGATATCAGGTATTACTCTCCCAATGTTGATGTAAGTGGCATTTCTATGGATGCAACCATCAGCGCGGGAGGTGCTGAAAAATCCTCCGGAGAGGTTTTTTCACAAACTGTAACCGGATTCAATACTTCTGATTCCTACGAGCTTACTATTCCCTACACGGCCTCTGCCCCCGGCGTAGCATCAGGAGATGTAGTGGATTTGGTCATTAGTGCTACGGCTACCAATGATCTCTCCTCGAGGACTATAGAAGTCTCGATGAACGTAAGATAATTTTTTGGTTTTCTAAAATATAAAGACCATCCCGATGCCGGGGTGGTCTTTTCTTTTTTTACTCAACTATCTTCGCCTTCAAATGGACAGAAAACGTTGGGCTAATTTCCCTTTTCATCCTGGGAATTGGCCTTTTTTTTATGGCTGGATGATACTAGTATGGGGTTCAATGGGAATGTTGATCAGTATCCCAGGACAGACTATGGGAGTTTCTGTCTTTACAGATCCTCTCTTGAGTGCTCTCGACATCTCCAGGGATCAACTGAGTTTGGCTTATATGCTTGGGACTATTGGGAGTTCTTTCATTCTTCCTTTTGCTGGACGAGTTTTTGACCGCATCGGTGCCAGATTTCTGGCTATTGTCTCCTCTGTAGGTCTTGGTATCATATTGGTTTTTTTAAGTCAAATAGATGTGTTTCTTTTTGACTGGCTCAATATCACTTCCAGCTTTGCAGTAATTCTAGTTTTGTTTAGTGGGTTTCTCTTTCTTCGGTTTTTTGGGCAGGGTGTACTTACCATGAGTTCTAGAAACATGATGGCTGAGTGGTTTGAGCATAGACGGGGGCTTGCTACTGGATTTAGCAATGTTTTTGTTTCCTTAGGATTTTCCGGTGCGCCGGTGGTGCTTTATCAACTAATTCAATGGTACGATTGGAAGGGAGCCTGGCTACTCCTGGCGTTTATCACAGGAATTGTTTTCCCTATTATTGTTTTCGTGTTTTACCGGGACCGACCCGAAGATAGTGGTCTAAAGCCCGATGGAGGTTATGTGGTTTCTGAGAAAAAAAGAAAGCTACTCTTTCCGGTGATCAAAGAGTTTTCTTTACGTGAGGCCCTTGCCAATTACTCGTTTTGGGTATTGAGCTTGATGTTAGCTATGCAGGGTCTTTATATCACGGGATTTACTTTTCATATTGTATCAATCTTCGA
>JAHCMJ010000423.1 GCA_019192485.1 Cyclobacteriaceae bacterium HetDA_MAG_MS6
CCATTACTATCCATAAAAAACCAGCGGTTGTCAGCTTTACCTACAATTAGAAAACTTCGCTCCAATACATCTTTTAATAGAAAAAAACGAGTATTGGACACAGGCTTATAAAGTTGGTCTCGACGTGTAATACGCCCGATGAGGTTGAAAGTAACAATCTGACCCGCACTTGTGACTGTTGTCAACGTACTGGTGGCCATTGAATTTGTAGGTGTAATATGGAAGTCACTGGTTATCGGTTCTTTGAAGTCAAGTGGGAATCCGGAATAATGGGTGCCTACTCGTTTAAATAAGTGAATTTTGCCCTCTTTTTGAGTGGTGATCATTACATCTCTACCTCCGAGTCTATAATGTCTAAGGCCATTGTTAAGCCTGGCTTTCAGATCCTTGGGATTCCATCCGTTAAGGGCTTTTGGAGATTTGTTAGTTAGGTATACGCGCCCATCAATATCTGCAAAAGAGAAGCGATACTTCCTATCTCCATCGTAGTCTATTACTTCAAAGTACTCTAATGTACGATTTGCTATTTTGGCGGGATAACCGGGCAGATACTCACCAGTTCTGTCCAGGATATGGAATTCGTTGTTGACAATGAACGCTAGTTGCAGTTTGCCATTTCGGTAATAATCGATCTGACGCACGTCATCCCGAATTTTACCAGGGAGGGCTTTAGTCCATAATACATTCATGTCAGAACCGACTAAATACACCACATCGGCTGAGTCCTGTAAGAAAACTTCTTTAGTTTGATCATTATGGTTAGTGACAATGAAGGGTTTGGAGGCAATTGGAGTAACTATATTCAATGTCGAAACCGTGGTTACTGTAGGCAGATCCAATGAAATTCCTTCTGGTTGGTGGACTATTACGTTAGTAAAAAACTTATCATCGACAGCATTGAACTGAAAGGCTATATTCTCAAAGGTCTTTAGGAAATAATCGTTTTGGCGAAAAGCATTGCGCCACTTGGGTGCTAGTACTTGAAGTAAGTGCTCCCAAAATTGCGGTACGTTTACATATAGGCTGTAGTTAGACTCTACATTGGTTCGATTCAGGAATTGCATTCTTCTCAGAGACTTGCGCCAGGTATTTTCTTCCAATATACTGTTGACCACATTTTTGATACCGGGGAGGCTATTACTAAACAAGACATAGTTTCTGTAAGTGGTGTAGTAGCAATTTTCAAATCCTTGGCCAGCCTTTCCGATTAATGTAGCTGGAAAATCAGGTGCTGGTAGGTATTTGACAGTAAAGCCTTTGAACTTTTCTTGAAAAATACTATCGCGTCGAGCGTCACGAAATCTTTTGATTACTCCATCAAAGAACCGAGCGGCATTCTGAGCATCTTTAACTTCTAGGAATAAAGTTCTAGACCACTCTCCAGCGATCCCTTCGGCTTGGGCAAGCCCTATTTCCTGATCTATCAATTCATATACATAATCGACATCGAAGTCTACCTTTTTGAGGAGTTCTTGCTTTTTTTTCTGCAAAGATTCCGGTAAGGTGGCTTTCATTCGGGAGCTCCATCCCGAGGGATTATCAAAGGCATAATGATGAAAAACTGCTGTAGTAAGAGGGATAACCTCCGACAAATCAAATGTAGAAGGTGTAACTCCTGTAAACTGATTGAGAAATGAAGAGGAGAGGTCAGCGAAGGTGAAGCCATCAAAATTCAATGAATTGTCCTCGACTTTTACATCTAGAAAGCTGGATATAGCTGGAGTTGATATATCGACCTCGCCAAATAGTGTAAGGAACTTTAAAAAGCCTTCGAGATTGAGATAAAGATTGCCAAGGTCTTGATCTAGTTTGGTGATAGGTTGTAGTTCGGCAAAGGACTCATAAAAAGAAGACAGTTTAGGGTCTGATACAGTTCTGATTGCATCTTCGACTAAAAAAGCGGTTGTGCTGCCAATAAAAAAATTTTTGTGGAAGATATATGTGAAGTTCGTTCCATGACCGTCACTCACTTCGGTAATAGAGAAATTCAAGTAGCTTCTGGACTTCTTTCGATATCCGTTCTGCCTAAAAAATTCTTGAATTTCACTAAGGACATTATGCTGTTTGATTGTGTTTATCTCTAAGACAAACAGAAAATCAAAGGCATTTTTAGATGTCGTATGTAAACTGATTAGAGATTGATTTCCCTCAATCAGGTTTTCAATACTTTCCTTACCCACAATACTATCTAATTTTTGGATAGCATTCTGAATATCCAGGAAATAAGGTAGAGTGCGTAGTGTTTTACCAGATTGGTGTTTGTCGAGACCACTCCAGGCACTTAAAAGCGATGAGGATTCAAATACAAGGGCAGCTTCTTCAGGAATGTAACTCCATACAGTGAGGTTTCCGCTTTTGATCCACTTGTCATAAGTGAAATAGGCGGCACCTACCAATAGAAGCACAGCAATGAGAATTAGAAATCTTTTTAGCATACCTAGGTTAAAGCAGGATGTTGCTACCTGTCACTAAATTATTTAAACCTGCCTAAACAATCCCTATGATCAAAGATTTCGTGACATAATGCTAAAACTATACGAATATACCATGCGGTTAAGAATAGAGACTGCATTGGCTCACCGCATAGCGAATATGAGTAAAGAAAAAACCCCGAATAACATTCGGGGTCTTCAAGTCTGTCTTGATGAACCGCCTAAGAGCTAAAGCTTGAGCTAAGGTAATCTCTATTGAGTAAGGCGATGTTGGTCAAACTGATCTCTTTGGGGCACTCGGCGGAGCATGCCCCTGTGTTGGTGCATGCACCAAACCCTTCTTCATCCATTTGAG
>JAHCMJ010000424.1 GCA_019192485.1 Cyclobacteriaceae bacterium HetDA_MAG_MS6
ATAGATCCTGACAACATTGAGCTCCCCCCGTACTATCCTGATCATCCAGTGAGCAGAATAGATTGGGCCATGTATCTACAATCGGTCCAGGAAATGGACAAAGAGCTCGGCAGGGTTATCAGTCGCTTAGAGAATGAAGGACTCTTGGAAAATACCGCGATTTTCTTTTTTGCTGACCATGGAAGGCCGCATGTACGAGACAAACAATGGCTTTATGATGGGGGTATTCAGGTCCCCTTGATCGTTCGTTTTCCAAACAAAAAAAGAGCTGGAGAAAAAAATAACCGTTTAGTTAGTTTGATTGATGTACCGGCAGCCAGCTTGAGTTTAGCCGAGATCAATCTACCCCAGGCGCTGCAAGGGGTGAATTTCTTAAATGGACCGTCGCAAAGAAGTTTCGTTTACGCTGCTAGAGACCGTACTGACGCAGTAGTTGACAGAATCAGATGTATTCGTACCAGTAATCTTAAATACATTCGAAATTACATGCCAGAGCGGCCCTATACCCAATTTAGCCATTATAAAACGTATCATTATCCTGTTCTCACCTTGATGAAAAGCTTACATGAAAAAGGTGAACTCGATCCGGAACAGGCTCATTTCATGGCTAATACCAAACCAATAGAAGAACTTTATGACCTCACCCAGGACCCCTACGAATTGGTCAATCTGGCTCACGATCAAACCTATCAAGAAGAACTACTAGCCTTGCGTGATACTTTGGAGAGATTCACCTCAGAAATTGGCGATGTAGGAGCCTATGATCCGGATGACTTAGAAGAGGTATTGAAAAGGCGACGAAAGAAATACGGCAAAAGATGGAAAAAAAGGAATATTGATCCACATGAAACTCCTATCTCGGAGTACTTGGAATGGTGGGAGAGAAAACTGAAAATCAGGAATTAGATATTATTTCTTATTTCCGGGCTGAATTAAGAGCAAGATAAAAACGCTGATCATCACCACGATAGCTTCTACGCTTATCATAGGCGAGCCAAGGCGACAATCCGCGAGAAGACTTTTCGATCGGCCTGAGAATGCAAAGCGGCATTTTTCACCTTTCAGGGATGTAACTTTAGTTCCTTAAATAATTGTTTACTATTGGAAGGATTGTATTTCGTAGCGCTACTGCCTCCAGAAAAGGTGCGGGAGGAGATCAACCTCATCAAAAGAGATTTCCACCGGAAGTATGCATCTGGTCATGCACTAAGATCACCCCCTCATATCACCTTGCACATGCCTTTTAAAAGGAAGGACACAAAAATGGCCGAATTGATTGATTGCCTGGATCGGGTGACAGCAGAGACAAGCACTTTTGAGATAGCCTTAAATGGCTTCGGTGCTTTCCCTCCTAAGGTCATTTACATTGATGTCATGAAGTCTGATGACCTTTGGTCTTTTCGCCAGAAAACCGTCCATGCCATGAGGACACAACTCAGTCTACTCAATGCAGATTATAAAAACCTCCCTTTCAAACCACATATAACAGTGGCTTTTCGCGATTTAAGAAAGAACATGTTTGTAAAAGCCTGGGATCATTATCGTGATCAACTTTTTGATGCGACTTTTACCATCGATGATGTTGTACTTTTAAAGCATAATGGACTCAACTGGGAGATTTATCAACGCTTTCCCTTACTGCGACCACGTAAGCATAGTAGAATTTGTTGATCTCGACAATCGAGCGCTTCTCACCACTCCTTCTTTTTTAAAATGAATAAGGTTTTCCTGATCCTCAAACATTTCCATGAGCAACGTATTTCGAATGGTGATCGATTTGAATGGTTTCTGCTTCGTGATTTCCAGATAGCACCAAATGGCATCTTCTTCAATTTCGGCACCTAGATAATTGAAGATTAATGCTTTGCCTTTTACCTCCATTTCCAATCCTTGATACACGTATTGCTTCAGCAATTGATTGGTGAGCATCCAGTCTGCTTCGTTGAGAACATCAAGTGTGTCATTTTTGCCAAACTGCTGTAAAGTAGCTTCCAAGTCATCGGCAAAGATCCTAACACTGATCTTTAGGTTTTTGTCAGTTTTGTCATATTCCATTTCACAAACGGAAACATGAAAAGGATGAATTGAAAAGGCAAGGACGGCCAACAAATTGATCATAGCACAATAACAGTTACTGATAGCAAGCGAAAAGCATACCAGTTGACAAAGAAAGATTTTAATGCCCAAAACATCTAGCGAACGAATATGTTTGCAGCCTAAAAGGAAATGATGTCAGAGTTTCAACTGTATTATGGGCTTGGTCTAGACCACATCCTGGATGTCAAGGGCTATGACCATATTCTTTTTGTAGTAGCGTTTACGGCCCTCTATCAGATCAGCGATTGGAAAAAAGTACTGGTGTTGGTGACTGCTTTCACTGTAGGGCATTCCATCACATTGGCCCTAGCCACCCTGGACTTAGTCCATGTCAACTCTGCATTGATCGAATTTATGATTCCGTGCACGATAGTAGTGACTTCCGTGGGGAATCTATTTGTAAAAGAATCCAATGCATTTACAAAAAGGAAGATCGCGATCAATTACTTTTTCGCGGGATTCTTTGGTTTGATTCATGGACTAGGTTTTTCAAATTATCTAAAAGGTTTACTAGGGAGGGATAATACCATCGTTACCCAACTATTTGCCTTTAATATTGGTTTGGAAGTCGGACAAATAATAGTCGTTGGAATATTCTTGGCTATAAGCTTCCTTTTCGTATCTGTTTTCGGTGTGAGTCGAAGAGATTGGAAAACGGT
>JAHCMJ010000425.1 GCA_019192485.1 Cyclobacteriaceae bacterium HetDA_MAG_MS6
GCATTTTATCGGCAGGAGTAAGGGTTATTTTCAATGGCTTATAATCAGCGATCGTGTCGGAAAAAACCCGATAAGAAAGGTGACTAACCTCCAGCACTACGGGGGGACGAAAAGGAATACTAGAAAGACCGTTAGCATCTGTAATAGCATAAGACTCCTGTCCCGACACCAATGACTTGGCAGTGACCAGCGCACCAGCAACTGGTCTAAGTTCATCACTGACCAGTATATCAAAATTGATTGGCGACTGGGCTTGGGCAATACACAAAACCCATCCTGAGAGCACGTAAGTTATGATTATTCTCACTATTTAGAATCATTATAAACAGTGACAAAGATGAAACAACATCTTGAGGCTAGCAATCGCCAATCATAGTCAAATTGCACTCCTTAGAGGTAGGGAGTCATTAGCTAGTAGTAGTGATGGATGAAGAGGTCTACCAATTGAGAGCTGCTTCAAGGCATAAGACTAGTTACTGATCTATCCTCTTGAACGTCATGCCATCAACAAAAAAACCTTGCTCAATCAAAGTTTCGAGCTCCTGGCGAGTGGGATTGATCAAATAGCTATCATCATCGATAGGCTTAAAGGTGGTAATAGCAAGAAAATCTTCGATTAGTCCATCATATTTGATTTTGGATATACCGTCATTCGAAGGTTGAAAATGACCTACATGAGAAATGGTAAGGCTGTCTCTTCCGAAAACCCGAATAAGGTAAGCGTTCCAATAGGACTCGTTATCTACTTTTTCATTGAGAACAAAATATGGTCCTAGTCTCCGGAGAATGAGCGAATCGGAAAAAGAAACACTCATGTCCACATCCAGCTCATATCGTAGGGTATCGTTAGACAAGCTGTAGGGAATTGCATGAGTGATTGGCAATTCTGAATCATACAGCAGGCTGTCTTCAAATGTTACATGATTAAATGAGTCTATCAGGGCAAGCGGGATAGATCTTTGGAAATTCTCTGTATAATGATATGACTTAGCTCTGATCACTACAGTGTCATCATCTACGAGGTAGGTACCAAGCATCTTTTTAGGAAATTTTTTCAGGTCTTTCCCATTCACAGGCTGTGGCGTTTCAAAGTAGGCTGAAGTACAGCTTATGAGTCCTATCAGGAAGAGGTATCTCCAGGCTTTCATGCTATTTGGCAAAAAGTTGGCTTTCGTCTTTAAAAGCTTTAAATTCTAAGGCGTTGCCTTCAGGATCATAAAAAAACATGGTGCCCTGCTCTCCCACTTGCCCTGCAAATCGAATATAGGGCTCAATTTCAAACGCTACTCCTTTTTGCTTGAGGCGATCTGCTAGTTGAGACCAATCCTGCCAGCTCAAGACCACACCATAGTGAGGTACAGGCACGGACTTACCATCAACCGGATTGCGGTCAGCGTTTTGCAACTTGTTACCTACTTCGTGTATGACTAACTGATGTCCGAAAAAGTCAAAATCTACCCAGTGCGTATCACTGCGTCCTTCGTCACATCCTAATATGTCATGGTAAAAAGCCCGGGCACGCTGAAGGTCCTCAACAGGTACTGCCAGATGAAATGGCTGAAGAGTTGAATTCATTGAATGAAAGGGATTTGAACTTAATCCCAATATAGCAAAAATCAGGCCTTAACAAGGCCCGTCTCCATCGCATAGACAATCAATTGCGCAGGAGATTTGATACGGAGCTTTTTCAGTATGTTCTTACGATGGGAGTTTACTGTGTGCACACTCACGTGAAGCTCGTCAGCAATAGCACTAGTCTTAAACCCTTTTGTGATTAACTGTAATACCTGGTACTCGCGCGGTGAAAGATCTGTAGCCTCGCAATCCTCCACTTCAGTTGGAACATTATGTTCCACAACGATATCGAGAATTTTATTACAGAAAAACCGATTATTCCCCGCTACAGCATGAATGGAATTAACAATTTCATCTTTGCTGCATTGCTTCGTCACAATGCCTTTAATCCCCATTTTAATAATGGTCTGAATCCTATTTCGATCCCGATCATTGGTGATCAGCAATATTTGTGCACTGGTATTTTCCTTGATCTCTCTCAGCTTGGAAGTGAATGAAGGATCCTGTTCATTGTAGTCAAGCACCAGCACATTTGGCTTTACCACTTGTAACTCCTCGATAAGACCATCCAAGGTCTCACGTGTACCACACAACTCAAACTCAACTTGTCTATCCAGAAGCATGGATAGTCCCTTTAGGGTGAGGTATTGGAAATCAGCAACAAAAACCCGTATTGGATTCATAATTATTTAGAATCATTCTAAACAAGCAAAACTAATGTAGATTACTCATATAATCCAGTTGTTTCTATTGATGTTCTAAAAACCATAGAAAATATACCCCATGATTTAAATTTGCTTTGAATTCAAAATTTACAAAGACGGAGAATGGAATACCGAATTGAACATGACACAATGGGTGAGGTGAAAGTCCCCGCCGAGAAATATTGGGGTGCTCAAACCCAACGATCGAAAGATAACTTCAAAATCGGTGGGCCCAACATGCAAATGCCGATGGAAATCGTCCAAGCTTTTGCTATTCTTAAAAAATCAACCGCGCAGGCAAATCAAGAGTTAGGTGTGCTCTCTACAGAAAAATCTGAATTGATTTCCAAAGCTTGTGATGAGGTGCTAGCTGGTAAGCTGAATGACCAGTTCCCCTTAGTCATCTGGCAAACCGGATCTGGTACACAATCCAACATGAATATGAATGAAGTGGTCGCTAACAGAGCTCATGT
>JAHCMJ010000426.1 GCA_019192485.1 Cyclobacteriaceae bacterium HetDA_MAG_MS6
GTATTAGGGAGAATGCAGCGAGTTTGATCCCTTTTTTTTCTGTCATTGATTACTGTTTTTCTTTTTGAACAATCGAATTAAGAACACTGGATCATTACCCGAGATTTGCAACGAATCTCCAAGGATATTTCCAGTCTTGATAGGCTCCAAATGAAAATCCAACACTTCGTAATACATATCCCTCAAAAAGGGAGCGTGGATCGTAGCATCTACTCTGGAAACCAGAATAGGCAGGTCACCGGTACTAACCGTCGCGCCAGCGTTTTCTTTGAAGGTCCAGGCAAACTCTCTCCGAAGTTTCTCAGGTGACAAGCTAAAACCACTGTTGAAACTGGTACTAACAGCTGCAATGAGAATTTCATTGCTTTGTATCAAAGGCTTGCGATCTGTACTGACACAAGCAAGCGTGACATAGCGCTCAGCAGGACTGACTGGGTATGGCGTATTTTCTGGGTTTCTGACGGAAACGTTCTGAATCTTTAGACCATTTGTAAAATGGATGTATTCACTCCCATATTGCCCAAAAAAACCTGTGTACATAGCTACTGCCGGTCCATCAAAAGTCAAGTGACCTCTTTGCCAATCATATCTGATCTCCTCCGTTGGGCAGATCGGATTGATTTCATAAACTCTTCCCATATAATTAGGACCTGATATCTCACCAACTGCCCTGGTAGTATCTATGAAAATTCTTGACCCATATCTGAAGGTTGTAGCTGAAAATCGATCCATCATATCATAGTAATACCCCCTGTTTTCTAGGTTTAGCGGATCATAGAGGTCTTCTTTGCCAAATACAAAAGTGGTGGGGTTGGTGGCAGGTGAAAGTAAAAAATTTTTGAAAACCTCTCCAGCCATAACCATTGATGACTGTTGTACTTCATCATACTGAAAGTGTAGACCGTGCGGATGATTCTCACCTGCGATCGTATAATCTAAAGGCTGACTATAAGGATATTTTTCCTTGGCATCCGGCGCCTGACCAAAGTAGTGCCAAATGACCACATCCCAATCCTGAATACTTCCTAAAGATGCTATTCTCATGGGATACTCCGCCCGATATTTAGCAGGATTATGTATCTGGGTTTCATAGACGAAAAAGGGTTTGCCTTCTACCCTATTTTGCTCTAGCCAGGGCTTGTCCCATGCCATCCGTGGGAGTTCTTCCAGGCCGCTGTACCAGGGATAGCGTTGGTGTCCAGGGTCGTGATGAAAACCGTTCAGATATGTGCAATGCGCTACAGCATCTGCCTGCTGCTGCAAGAACTGTGCTTGAATTTCACTACCAATTCCGGTATCCCATACCAAACTGCCCATGGCAATGCTCTTACCAAACGCCTTTAGTTCTTTGGCTTCTCTTCGTTTATGATCCAGCCATTTTTGTAGCAAAAACTCGATAACGTCTGCACCTCTTTGTCGATTAAAATCATCAATGCCATATTGATGAGCAACACCATCCTGGATGTTTACGCCTAAGACCCGTCCTTGCCAATCGACTTTGGTATTCCTAAGCGGCAATAGTCGGATGTTGTACTTTTTGTATGACTCAAAAGACAATAGCCCCAGCCAGGCCTTTTCTAAGATATCTTCTTGAGGATACTTTTTATGAGTGAAATCATTCCATTCGCGAGTCAATTGCTTTTGAAAAAACCCAGGCACTTCAGCTAGTCTGCTTTTAATACGCCAAAACCACCATTCTTCATTGGAAAGCTCCCAAATTGCAATGTTTGGATCATCAGCGTATCTCAACCCATTGTACTGATTGACATGGCCAGCGATGGTTTTCATGCGTTGGATACCCAATAGTTCCAACCTTGGATCCCATATCCGTGCTAAGTGATTTCTGATGTGTTTACCTTCATCGTCGATCGCCTTTTTCCAGGCTTCCTCGGTGCGCCTTTCTTGTAATACTGATACATCATTGGGTTTAGCCTTCCCAAGGTTGTTTAGACCAGCATACCAGATCTTTATATCATTTTGCTCACATACCCACAAAAAATGATCTATGAGATCGTTTCGAGATCCATCACCTTTTACATAGGAACCATTTCCTTGTGGCTCGCGCCAAAACCGGATCATATTGAATCCAAGTGCTTTTAGCCTTCGAACAACTGCCTCATTATCTTCATGCTTCTTGCCAGGGAAGTTTCCTACAGCTCCCCAGAACCGAACGCGTTCTCCATGATGATATAAATGGCCATCTTTAACGATCACGTATTCATCATCTGGTGGTAGTGACTTCGCTAGTCCTAGTACGCTGAGAGAGAAAATTGTTATAGATAGAAGGGCCTTCATTGACGTGCTGTCCTATTGGCCAATTGACGGACCCAGTCAACGAGTTGCTGACTTCCAGAATCAGCTTTGATCTCATCTGGGATAGGTTTGAAATACCATCTTACCGTATACCGAAATGAATCCCCTGGAGCAAGGGATTGAAATTGGGAATGATTCTCTAATTCCACGTAAAGACCGTTTTTATGCGCATAAATCTCGACCTCTCCATGGCCTGGAGGTATCTCATCTTGATTTAGGTCTTGAAAGGTTTTCAAAAACAGCATATCACCATTTTTATGTGCAAGCCAGCCTTCTTTTCCATCTTCATATAGCTTTTGAGCTCGCTTAACGCTATCAGGGTGGAACTCATACCAGCACACACCTGAGCTTTTCTTGACAGACTTTAAGGCATTAAAAGATTCAATACCTAATGGATCGTTTGCCACAGGAAAAAAACTAAG
>JAHCMJ010000427.1 GCA_019192485.1 Cyclobacteriaceae bacterium HetDA_MAG_MS6
CCATTGGCAGGATGGCTAGCTGATCAGATTCTTCAAAAAAGCGGTCGTTTTTTTACCGTATTTACTGTTGGGATAGGAGCTACAGCAATGATCTTTATGGTGGTGGCCACTATTATAGGTGCTGGACCATTGAGTCAAATCAAACCGATTTTGCCATTTATGATTGTACTCTGGCTGGTTGCAATGAATTTGTTTATCAGTCCGGCTAACTCCATGATAGAGGCGTTTGCTCCTGCTCAAAAGCTACCCATTGTGATGGGGGTGTTATTTCTGACAACGGAACTTATTTACGCTCTTGAACCCCTGATTGTAGACCTGGTGCACTTCTTTGGAGATACCTTAACATTTGTTGTTGGTGGTGTGCTCATTGCTGGATCAGGTTATATTTTTCACAGAGTTTCCTCCGACGAGGTGATTACCAGAAAGAAAGAGCTACTGAAATCCAAATCAGAGAGGGTCGTGAGGCCGGTCGCTATCTTGGCTATTGTGGTAGTTGGGTTACAGCTTGGGATTGGAAAGGCGATTCTGGTTGAGTTTTTACCAGAGCACCTCTCATCGACCTTTCCAAAACATGCAGAGGACGCTGATTTCTACTCTTTTGGTTTATTGGGTTTTTCAGCACTTCTTGCTTTTTTCATCAGTCGACTGATTGCCAAATCTTCGTTACATAGCGTATTATTGTTTGGTATAGCCGTACTCCTGGTTGGGGTGACTATTGTGATTTTTTCGGCCTCGTTTCCTCTGACTGTTGTAGGAGCTTTGATAGTGGCTGTTTCCTTCAGTGTAATCAATGTAGCCGGTTTGCCCTTTGCTATTAGCAATTTGTCAGTCAAGCATGTCACGTATGGGGTCGGGATGTTCATTGGCGCCTCGGAGATTATGACTGGTATTCTTGAGTATTACTATCATTGATTGGATTTAGCTATTACTTTTCAGCATTAGGTGATCGGCTAGGGTGCTCGTGGTAAGTCTCGTTTTCGAGATCGATTAGTATTTAAAAAGGCAACTTCGCCACTGTCCAGCAGGGATGCCCTCAGCTTTGTACTACCTATTTTGCGAAGACGAGATTTAATGTCATTTTAGAAATATGGAAATCATAGCCCTCATTGATGTTTTAGGTACGATTGTATTTGCGATCAGTGGTACGTTAACGGCTATTGATAAGAAAATGGACATCTTCGGAGCTTCGGTAGTGGCATTTATTACGGCAACAGGAGGAGGTACTTTACGCGATATGATTCTGGGGGCGACACCACCTGGCTGGGTGCTTGATCCGTACTATTTACTTTATGTAGCGCTGGGGGTGATATTTTCTATTCTTTTCAAGAAATGGATCCTTAAACTCAAGAAGACACTTTTTTTATTTGATACAATTGGCATTGCTGTATTTACCATTTTGGGTGTGGAAAAAGCGCTGGCCTTATCCTTAGATCCGATGGTGTGCGTTTTGATGGGAGTTGTTTCGGCCGTTTTTGGTGGCGTACTCCGAGATATCATTTGCAACGAAATCCCACTGATTTTCAGAAAGGAAGTTTATGCATTGGTCTGTGCTGTGGCAGGAGCTATCTATGTCTACGGGTTAGATGACTTGCAGATAGCTCGTGAATTGAAGGTAGCTACCATAGCGATATTGACGATAGCAGCCAGGGTGTGGATAGTCAAATACAGGATCTCCCTGCCTCAAATTCGTGGCTAGGATTACCTCAGAAGAGCTATTTGTTGATTTATTCTGAATGGTGCAATTTAGAGGGAATTTGGGTTTTGTATGACCCATATACCGACAGCCAACAACCATGATCTCGACAGCAGATTTACAAAGTGAATTTTTTCAGAAAATAAAAGACTTAAGAGGTGGCAATGGAGCTATCGTAGATGAGATTGCAGAGCTTCTATCTGTTAGCAACGACAGCGCATATCGACGGCTGAGAGGAGAGACAGCATTGACCTTGTGGGAGATTAAAGAACTCTGTGGGCATTATAAGATTTCACTTGATAAATTCTTCGGTGTCAAATCAGATGCCATTATCTTTAATTATAACTGGTTAAAGCCAGAGGACTTCGACTACAAAATCTATTTACAGCATTTTTTGGCAGCGTTGGAGAGCTTGCATGGAGATTGCGAGATGATCTTCTACGCTAAGGACTTTCCTATATTTTACAATTTTCTATTTCCGGAGATCAGTGAGTTCAAGGGACTCTTTTGGCAAAAGACCGTTCTTCAAAATCCTGTGTATAAGAAGACAAAATTTGACTTATCCAATCTGGATAATGATATTCAGCAACTAGGCAATCAAATTTTCAAGAAATATGCTGAGGTACCCTCTTCTGAGCTTTGGAGTGATGAGGTTCTCAACAGTGCTATTCGCCAGATTGAGTTTTATCATGAATCAGGATTTATGGCTTCAGATCAGGAAACGGAGGTACTCCTTGATCGACTAGCAGAATTGGTGGACCACTTTCAATATCAGGCAGAAGCAGGGGCAAAATTGATGCCTCATCAGTCATCCCCATTTATTGAGGATAACCTCAAGTTATTTTACAACGAAGTGATTATAGGGGATAATACGTTATTAGTCAGACAGGACGAGAGAAAATCTATTTACCTGGCACATAATATTATTAGCAGCCTGTCTACTGGTGATCAGGAGTTTTGTGAGCACTCTTGGGAGATACAGCAAAACCTGATGAATCGATCATCTCTAATCAGCTCATCCTCTGAACGTGAGCGAAAC
>JAHCMJ010000428.1 GCA_019192485.1 Cyclobacteriaceae bacterium HetDA_MAG_MS6
ATCGGGGTATTATAAGAAAGGTTCATGAGGAATCACCTGAACAGATCGCAAAACTCAATAAAATCGAAGGTAACAATGCCAGACATATTCAGGCAGTGTACGACCGAGTGGTAGAACAAATGAACTAATGAAAACACTTTATATTATTCGACATGCCAAATCCTCCTGGTCATTTCGGCAATTGGATGACTTCAGCAGGCCTTTGGGAGAACGGGGCAGAAGAGATGTACTGAGAATGGGGAAGTATCTAGGTGCAAATGTGAAGAAACCAGATGTCCTAATCACGAGTACGGCCAGCAGGGCTTTTTACACTTCACTATTTTTGGCTGATGCCTGGTCGATCCCTGAAGAAGAAATAGTCCTTGAACCAGGACTTTACCATGCCGATGGAGAAGAAGCTCTGGAAATCATCAGAGATTATCCCAACGCAAACTGTGTAGCTATCGCTGGTCATAACCCCGGATTTACAGGCCTGACCAACGAATTATCTGATCAACATATAGCCAACATCCCTACTTGCGGCGTTGTAGGCATCAGTTTTGATTCTGACTCATGGGATGACTTGGGAAAAGGTAACCTCCTGTTTTTCCATTACCCCAAAGGCATTTAGTTCTATCGCTTATCTTAGTCGCCGATCCTTTGGACGGATGAGCAAAATTCTATTCTACCTTATCGTAAAGCCTGTATCCCTATTACCATTTTGGGTGTTGTATCTCTTGTCAGATGCCGTGGCTCTTTTTTTATACAGCACTGGGGCTTATCGAAAAAAAAATGTGATCGTCCATCTCACGGCATCTTTTCCAAACAAAACCATCAGCGAGATCAGATCAATCACAAAGACCTTCTATTTTCATTTTTGCGATGTTTTTGTTGAGACAATAAAGTTGTTTTCAATCTCTGAAAAAGAGATCATGAAGAGATGCAAATTGATCAATGACGAAGTTCTGGACTCATACTATGACGCCGGCCAAGATATTATCGTCATTACAGGACACTATAACAATTGGGAATATATGGCTGCACTGGGTCCACAAGTCAAACACCGATTTATAGGAATCTATAAAAAACTGAAGAACCAATTTTTTGATCAGGCGATATATCGAGCCCGTACCAGATTTGGGGTAAGCCTGCTTTCAAGGGACACTGCCAGAAAAACTATCCGTACTTCCGAAAGGCAGCCCTCTATCACTATGTTTATGGCTGACCAAACATTTATCGGCAGTAAAAGAGATTATTGGTTGACATTTTTAAATCAGGAGACAGCGGTCCCTTTCGGCCCCGAGTTGTATGCCAAAAGATATAAGTTACCCGTGTTTTTTCTCAAGATCCATAAACGCCTCCGAGGGTATTATGAGTTGGAGTTGCAGAAAATAGATGATCATCCCGATCAATTATCAGAAGGGTTGCTGACGGAAAAGCACACTCAGATCCTAGAGGAAATGATCCAGGAAAAACCAGCTTACTGGCTTTGGACTCACAACCGCTGGAAGAAGAAGCGAGCGCTTTCAAATTCAAGAGCTTAAGGAATCACAAAATATACTGGCTAAGGTCTTTGTCTTTGACTAGGTCATTAAGTTTCTCCTTGACGAGCTCTTGATCTATTACTACCTTGGCATTGGCCGCAATCGTATCTGGGATATCAAATAGTATCTCATTCAGCAACTTACTCATTACAGTGTGTAGACGCCTAGCTCCAATATTTTCGATCTCTTCGTTGATCTGAAATGCTATTGCAGCAATCTCCTCAAGAGCTTCTTCCTGGAAGCTTAGACTGACTTCCTCCGCTTTCACAAGAGCTTCATACTGTTTAGTCAGTGCATTTTTGGGCTCTTGCAAGATCCTCAAAAAGTCGTCTTTCGTCAGGTTGTCCAGTTCGACTCGAATGGGGAAACGTCCTTGGAGTTCAGGAATCAAATCCGAAGGCTTGCTGAAATGGAATGCACCTGCTGCAATGAAAAGAATATGATCTGTGTTGATCACACCATATTTGGTATTGACCGCGCTTCCCTCCACAATTGGAAGTAGATCTCTCTGAACTCCCTCACGACTTACATCAGGACCGCTTTTGCTCCCTCTCCCTCCAGCAATTTTATCCACTTCATCAATGAATATGATACCCGTGTTAGAGGCCTTGAGCAGGGCCTCTTCTTTCACCTCATCCATATCAATAAGGCGAGCCATCTCATCCTCCATTAGTATTTTTCTAGCTTCGGCGATGGTTACCTTACGCTTCTTGGTCTTTTTGGGCATCATATTATTGACCATTTCCTGGAGGTTGATCATTGAAGCCTCGTCCATCATTCCTCCGCCGATCATGCCGACACCATTGTTGGAAGGCTGCTTGACGTCTATCTCGATCTTTCGGTCATCCAGTTCTCCATTCTTGACCTTTTCACGGAAACGCTCCCTTGTCTTCTCATTAAGTTCCTTTTCTTCCACTGGCTCTTCATTGCCGATATTGGCTGCATACGGTTGAGGACTACCTTTTAGAGGAGGGATCAAAGCATCTAATATCTGCGCTTCTACTATTTCCGAGGCTTTCTCACGTACCTGCTCTTTTTTGGCAATTTTCACCATATTTACGGCCTGTTCGACAAGATCCCTTACCATACTTTCCACATCTCTACCCACATATCCTACCTCTGTAAATTTTGAGGCTTCTACCTTGGTGAAAGGCGCATCTGCTACTTTTGCTAGTCTCCTCGCGA
>JAHCMJ010000429.1 GCA_019192485.1 Cyclobacteriaceae bacterium HetDA_MAG_MS6
AGAAGATATTGACCCCTGATATATTGTTCAGATCGAAGCAAAACTTTTTGACGGCAGGAACTATACCAAAATCAGATAGGCTTGAAGGAATCAGGTTTGATGATACACGGCGAGTCTCTTTGATAATGGTACTTACAAGTTCTCTTGTTTCCTTGATTTTGGCTTTTGTGTGGATAGAATTGGATGGTATGATAGATTCGAGATTGAGTTTGAGTGCTGTGAGCATCTGCCCAATACCGTCATGGAGCTCTCTAGAAAGCCGTTCGCGTTCTTCCTCCTGTCCTTCCATGATCAAGACAGATCGATATTGCTGTTCGCGTACTTTCTTCTCAATTTTCTCCGTGTTGATTTCGCGTGAGCGGATTTTGGCTTCTTTGATCTTAGTAATATCCCTGGCTACTATATCTACAGCACTATTCGATTTGACTGGGACAATATAAGTATCAAGCCAGCAAAAATCTCCATCGGCATTGGTAAGCTTGAGTTCGCCGGACCAATTAGCTCCTGTTCTTATGATGTCTAGTACGCCTTGTGCAAAGTCCTGGCTATAGCCGTTTTCCACAAGGAGGTCTATGAAGTTTTTCGGATGCTGTTTCTTTCGCTCATAGGCCATGATTTTGACAAAAGGAGAAGAAATATAGCTGATGCGACCTTGAAAGTTCATTTTAGCCATAATGGACAGTGAATCTGGCTCAAGGTTGACCGCCTCCAGGTCTTGATAGGAGCGCACAAGTTCTTCATAGAGCCTGCTCATATCCTCAGACATTTTTTTTGAGGCTTTTTCCGAATCAGTGAGTTCATGAACAGTGGCCCTGATATTTTTAGCCAAGGGCATGAAGACAAAGAACAATTCTAGCAGTATAATTCCGATGGTTGTGGCCAGTAAAGTGATTTCAGTCCTGCTAAGCGACCGAACTTTGGCATTGGCCTCCTTGTCATACTGGAAAACGATTCGGTCCATGCCGATTAGAAAATCTCCTTCATGAGCTAGGATATTCTTGATGTGACCAGACAAAATGTAATAATCTGCTTTTGAGTCGTTGCTTAGTAGTAAGAGAATTTGCCGGGTAGCATTAACTATTTTTTGATAATGCGGCTTGATCTCAACAAACATGTTCTTTACCGTGTCAGAGTTAGGGCCTACCAGCCCCAGGGCTGTGTTCCCTTCTAGAAGTCCCTCGTGAGATTTGATCCAAAGATCTAGGGTTCCTTCCAATTCAGAGATGATTTCCTGCTCGACCTGACCCTTCTTCAAGTCAATTTTCAAAGCAAGCTTGCTGATCTTCTGGCTAAGCATTCGCTGCCGTCCGGCGACGTTGATTCGGCGTGAATCATCTCGCTGCTTAGATATATAGTTTTGTACAAGGAACTGACTGACCAGAACACTCAGTGCAATGCAGGACAGGGCCAGGATGTAGAAAAGACCAAGCTGACGGAATTTCTTTTTTGGCATTATTGGTATTTACATGCAAAATACAAACTGATACCCTGAAATCCGATGATGTACATTGGCTGGTTTTAAGCCTTGAAGCCCACGTATATCACTCCATTTTCAATTTTAACAGGGTACGTCGCTAAATCGCATTCTGAGCCATTTAAGTTTTTGCCAGTTCTCAATGAAAAGGTCTTCTTATGAAAAGGGCATGCCACCTTTGGCTCGTTACCATGGGAACCGATCATTCCCCGAGAAAGGATCATCTGCTTTTTATGAGGGCAAAGGTTTTGGGTAGCGAACCACTCCCCTCGTCTGGAAAAATTGAATATGGCGATCTGCAAGCCTTTGTATTCCATACATGCACCCCCATTTTCCGGAAACTTGTTGACCTCCGAAGCCTCAATCCAGAAAGCAACTTCTTCGGCTTTTACGGTTTCGTATCGTAAGCGTTCTTCTGTCATATTATACTATTTGGCCCAGTTTGATGGAATTCGTTGTCCGCGCATTTCTTGAAATTTCATAGTAGGGTCGGGCTGCTCATTATTGATGAAATGAGAGAATTTGGCTTGAAGAGATTCATCTTTTACGACTTCTTTCCATTCACATTTGTAGTTGTCAATTAGAGTTTTCATTTCCTCCTCTAATTTGTTGCCAATACCCAAGACATCATCTACAATGATTTGTCGTAGATATTCTATTCCGCCATCCAGTTTGTTGAGCCAAACAGACGTGCGATTCAGCGGCTCTGCTGTCTTGATGTAAAACATAAGAAACCTATCTATATACTTAATACAAGTCTCACTGTCGATGTCACCGGCTAGGAGTTTTGCGTGCTGAGGGTTGGCGCCACCGTTGCCGCATACGTATAGATTCCAACCTGCTTCGGTAGCAATGATCCCAAAATCTTTGCTTTGTGCTTCTGCACATTCCCGACGGCAACCGGAGACAGCGCTCTTCAGCTTATGGGGTGCTCTCAGACCTTTGTACCGATTCTCTACCTCGACTGCGAACGAGACGGAGTCATGCAAGCCATACCTACACCATGTCGAACCGACACAACTTTTTACCGTTCGGAGGGCTTTGCCGTAAGCGTGGCCGCTTTCAAAACCAGCCTCTATCAATTCTTTCCAAATCATAGGTAGTTGATCAAGCCGAGCTCCAAAAAGATCAATACGCTGTCCACCTGTGATTTTTGTATAGAGGTGGTATTTTTTAGCTACTTCACCGATT
>JAHCMJ010000430.1 GCA_019192485.1 Cyclobacteriaceae bacterium HetDA_MAG_MS6
CCGAGTTTCTCCAACCCTCCCCTAATGTCAGGATGATCAGGTCCGAAGACTTGGCTACTCTTAATGCCTCACTTAGGAGTGCAGGGTTTTCTGAGTCTTCGTCTTCGCAACCACGAGCAAAGACAACTTGGCTGCCGAACCCAACCTTAGTTTTTATCCCCTCAACAATGCTCACTACATTCTCGGTTTTGCCCCAAGCCGACCAGGTACCCATTAGATTCATGGGATTACTATCAGTCGTCCCGATGACCGCTATTTTCGGGTACTTACTGGCCTTCAATGGAAGGATATTCTCATCATTTTTAAGTAGTACCATACTACTGCTGGCAATCTCACGCGCATGTCTTCGATGATCATCTGTCAGCCACACCTTCTCATCCAGGCCTGGTGTAAAGTATCTATAGGGATCATCGAAAAGACCTAGTTGAAATTTTAGCCGAAGTACCCTTCTAACTGCGTCGTCAATCTTTTGCTCAGGAACACGCCCTTCTCTGACTAGCTCAGCCAAGTGGTCGATAAAGACCAAACCCATCATATCAATATCATTACCCGCAGTGAGGGCGAGCTTAGCGGCTTCTTTTCTAGAGGCAGCTACTCGCCACTCTACTAACTCTTCAATTGCATTGAAGTCGGAGATCACTGCTCCTTTGTATTGCCATTCTTTTCTCAGTACATCATCCAATAGGTAGCTACTGATGTTAGCGGGCAGACCATCGAAATCTGTAAATGCGCTCATGAAACTAGCTACTCCTGCATCTGCAGCAGCCTTGAAGGGAGGAAAAACATAATCATGTAAAAATCTCTTGGATACCCAAGTCTGATTATAATCCCGACCAGCAAGTACTTGGCCATATCCTGCAAAATGCTTGGCACATGCTAGTATCGTATTAGGAGCAGCTAGATCTTCTCCCTGGAAACCTCTGATCCGTGCCTGTGCAATCAGGCTCCCCAGATAAGGGTCTTCTCCTGCTCCTTCCATCACACGACCCCATCTAGCATCAAAAGATATATCTACCATTGGCGCCATGGTCCACATAAATCCTACAGCCGACCCTTCTACCGCAGCAATCCGGGCGGATCGTTCGATGCCCTCGACGTCCCAGGAAGCGGCTTCACCCAGCGGCACTGGGAAATTTGTCCTAAAGCCATGGAGTATATCGATCGCAAAAATCAAAGGAATACCGTGAGAAGACTCCTCCACTGCAATCTTTTGCAACCTCATCTTGTCTTCCAGCGGATGCACATTGAGAAATGTACCTACCCTCCCCTTTCTGATCTCCTCGTCCAGGTCAAAATGCGCATCCTTGCTGTTAGTTGCCGTTGTGGGTTTGCCTCTGAGCTGGTTGAGCTGGCCCACTTTTTCTTCCAAACTCAGCCCAGAGAGTACGTCCTCAATTTGTTGATCTAGGTCATCAGATATCTCTTTTTCTCGGCAAGAATACCAGCTCATGCAGAGCATAACCCAGTATACCAGGGAGGATGATCTATACATATTTATTGGCTTTTAGCTAGCCAGCCAGCGAATAAGATAAATACCGCCGAGGTCCATGTGACAGCTGGGCCTTGTCTGCCCTTACCGGTCGTAGCATCATAGTTTTCCCACATGCCTGGATCTTGCTTACACATTTTACAGTAACGTTCGGCTACCATTTTGGCCAACTTATTCTCTCCGGCACTGATCAATCCATCAAATACCAGGTAAGTAGAAGGTCCCCAAATCGGTCCACGCCAGTAACCGTCCTCTTTATGTTCAGGACTATTTACAGCTTCCGTCGCAAGTCCATAGTCCGTCAGGAATTGTTCAGGATCGCCTAAGTTCTTTACCATTTGCTTGCGTATGGACTTAGGTAACCTATCACCTAGTAAAATCGGAATATAATATAGCAGCGATTGGGAGGGTACAACTGTACCATCTGATTTTTTACCAATGAAAAGATCATCTTCCACCAAATGATCTAACATCTTATCAAGTAATTCCTGGCCTTTGTTTTGCCAGTCATCCGCCTCCTTGGTTTTACCCAATATCCTGGCCATCTTCTCCAGTGCCTCCATTTGCTTGATCAGGTGCGCACTCAGATCAGGGGATTCCAAAGGTGTACCTTGATCAAAAGCGGAGGCATTGTCCCATCCACTGTCATTGCCATGGAGGTAACTTGCTATTCCATTATTATTGAAATCTCGATAACCGAGCCACCATGAGGTCAGACGCTGGACCGGCGAATAAGCCCTCTCAATGTAGGGTTTGCACGCCTCTTCACCAGCCCATTCGATCAATTTCAAGATGGTCCATCCATAGACCGGAGGCTTCACCCATCCTGACCACTTTTGGATACTACTCATAGGTTCTGGCAGGCAACCATTATCGTATTGGTGGTCAAAGAAAGTGAACATTTGGTTCCAGGCCATTTCCAGATCGGCACTGGCCACGGCCAAACCATGAAAGCAATTGTCCCACGCCCAAATCTTGGTAAGCCAGGTATTCTTAGAAGAAAACATGAGCCTGTAGTTGTAGTTACCCGTTGGGTCATGTTGCGCATGCCACAGGTAATACCAGGCCGTCTTCGCAGTATTGAGCAAATATTCTGGTACTTCGGGCATTCTGCTCATCCAGGACTCCACTTCTTTCCTGAGCCGGTTGAC
>JAHCMJ010000044.1 GCA_019192485.1 Cyclobacteriaceae bacterium HetDA_MAG_MS6
GTTTTACTTTTAGTGGTCTTGATGCAAATGAACCTTACTTGTTTAAGGTAAAAGCATATAATAGCAGCGCAAGCTCGAAATATTCAAATTACAGAGGTGCATATCAAACAGATTTTATTGCACCTATTGCAAATAGCGCAAAAAATATTGAAAAGAACTCTTTTTTAGCGCAATGGAATGATGTGGGTACTAGCTACTATATTTTGTTAGTATCTACAGACCCGGATTTGCTCGAGAACGTTGACACGATAAATGCCATAGGAATTGAACGACAAATAGATGGGCTTTTAGCCGGAGGTGTCTATTACTATGCGGTTATTGCAGGAAATCAAGAAGAAAGATCTGAAATGTCTAACGTTATCCCAGTTCATCTAAATTTAGATGAACCGGATAACGTTGTGTTTGGTAATCTAAGTTATAACGGCTTTAGGCTGAGCTGGGATAGTGTATATGGTGCAAGTGAGTATAAAGTTTATCTGTATCACTTCATGGATGCATATACCCATGGGCCACCAAGTATTGTTCCTGGTTACGAAAATGGTGTTATTACCTCTAACAGTTGGTTAGAGTTTAATGATTTGATCGCAAACCATAGTTATTACTACTCGGTTCAGGCTATAAATAATAATGTTTCTTCATCGCATAATATCAACCCCACCGAAATCAGAACATTGTTGAGTTCGCCGGAAGCATTGAACGCAACTGATGTATGCGAAAACTCCTTCTTTGCGAATTGGTCTAAAGTAAATGGCGCTCAGTTTTATTACCTAGATGTTGCACTTGACTCAGGTTTTACAAATATTTTACCACAGTACGACAACTTTCTTTTGAATTCGGTGGGACATAAGATCAAAGGCTTGTTACCATCGACCAAATACTATTATCGAGTACGCGCTAGTGTTAATGTTGATGAGCGAATCTCCTCGTATTCCAATGTTGTATTAGCTGATACGGGTTTAGAAACACCGAGTGGACTACAGTTAACAGATATTGGTCCCACTGGCTTTAGTGTATCGTGGGAAAGAATAAACTCCGTAGATGTGTATGGGTTGTCTCTATATACTGTAAATAACGGTGATCATTCAGTGCTAACCGATTATGAAGATGTTTCTACGTCAGATACTACATTTACTGTCGAAGATTTGCCAGAGAAAAATTATGCATTAAGGGTTAGGTCTGAAACAGGAGGAAACCTGTCATCTTGGTCCAACTTCCTTTATATAGAGTTACCTACTTCACCTATTTATGTCAATAACTCCTTGGTGGACATTGGAGATGGTAAGTCTTGGAGTACCGCATTTAATTCACTTCAAGTCGCGCTGGATACAGCTGATACAGGAGATCAGGTTTGGGTGAAAAGTGGTAATTATAATGTTTCGGATGAATCTGTTGATTACTTCGAAGTGAAGCCCGGTGTAATGGTGTATGGTGGGTTTAGTGGAAGTGAAGCTCGATTGAGTCAAAGAAGCCAATACGGAAAGGGAGAGATGTTCGAGACTTCACTAGATGGAGATCGTAGTAATTACATATTTCCTACACTAATAATTAGATCAGGTTCACACGCATCTTTGATAGATGGTTTTTCAATTGTGAACGGACAAAATCAAGATGGTTGTGGCGGAATACTCGTTGATGCGAATGGCCTAGGCAATGCTACTCTTTCTACAATCGAGAATTGTAACTTTTATGATAACTACGGTAGTAATTCAAACTCTTTCCAAGGTGCTGCCAGGATCAAAAAATGTATTTTTGAACCTCATTCGACATCTATAGCCTCAGCTATGTTTGCTGTCAATTCCACAATTAATGATTGTATTTTTGTGGGAGATAGCTTAAATGAGACACGTATTAAATTTAAAAATTCGACCGTCAGTAACTCTGAGTTTAGAAACTACAGCGGGTCCATTGAATTTGATTCAACGTCCGTATTTTATAGTACTTTCCAAGGCAATTCTTATAATAGTAATACTATAGACGGACTTATCGTCGCAACTCTTAATTCTAGCTTGAATTATTTGACAATAAAAAATAATTCAGGTAATAGTATTCAGCCTTTGGTAAAATTGGTTTCATCAGAAATTGCGTATTCGGAATTTTCGAATAATGAAATTGTTGGAGAACTGATCAAAGTTGAAGAAGGAAGTAAACTCCGTAGTTGTCTGATCCAACAAAACACCTCTTTGGGTTTAGGAGGTGTTGTTCAGGTAAGTGGTGGTATTGTTGATTCTACTTTCTTTTTGAATAACTCGGGCGGCACAAACGGTAATTTTATAGCTCATACAGGTAGTATAATAAATCATTTGACCTTTATTGGAGATACGACTCAAATAGGAACATCGCTTTTAGTGAATGAAGGGGTAAAATTTACGAATAATTTGATTTTAGAATCTCCTGAGAACTTGGTAATAAATACATCAAACAGCAGTTTTAATGCAGCTTATGTTGCAATAGGGCAAAATAGCGTGATCCTGAATAGAGATAATTTACATGAGGAAGGGGCTCAAGTAATTTTGGATACTTTGCTTAACGTGAACTCTCCTTGTTTCTATGCAGGCTATAGAGAAAGTCATATTGGAGCGTATCAAGGAGTAGGAAAAAACCCAGTCTTTCATGCCGTTCAAGATGGCAATTGGCACGATGCAAATATTTGGAATTACAAAACGACACCAAGATCATATTCTAATGTTTTGATAAAAGGCAAAAAGGTATTGCTCGATAGTTTCACAAAATGTAACTCGGTGAAAATAGCTCAGGATGAAAGTAATTCCATAGGTGAGCTTTACATTGAGAAGGGAGGGTTTTTGAGATTAAATCAATCTTTGGAGATAGAAAAACAAATAGGTTTAGCAGGAGATATCAATAAACTCCACATCAAACCAGGCGGTATGGTTTTAGTAGATGAATGATGTAAAAAGGAACATGATCAATTGTCAAGTTTAAATATGGTAAAGCTTAAAAAAATGGGTTTTCGGTACATCCAATGCTTCACAATATTACAGTTGTTTGTGCCTCGGATATTATTTGCACAGAGCACCGATACGTTGGTTTATGCATCAGAGATAATTGATGGCCAAACAATCTATTATAAAGAATTCATCAAGTTCGATTCGATTTATAATAAAACATCAACAATCCTCTCAGTAGCAGATACTGGTACAACGATGAATTATGTGCCCTATATGAAAGATGCCAGTGTCTATTGGGTTAGAAATGACACTTTGACTAATCTGCCAACTATTTATGAGCAATTTATAAACATCAATTTTGACATAAGTAACACGGTGATTTGGCAAAACTACTATCGACATTCAACTATACGTGATGCCTACGGCCGAAAAAGACATGAGCAAGAAGAATATTACGACGGCACTTTAAACACCTGGATTGGAGAACGGAAAAGTGAATGGAAGTATGAGAATGACAGTATACTATGTGAGCAAATCGTTTTTTTATGGGATAAGGATTCTTCAATTTGGTATAAATCTGAAGGATGGACTCAAGAGCAAACTTTAGATACATTAATTGACTCTAATATTCAAAAGACCGTATTAAAACGCTCCTATGAAAATGGAATCACATATGATCATGACAGTAGTATCCAAATTACTGATTTTAATGAAAGGATACTTAGCTATACAGTTTATCACAAGGAAAACAGATTGAATTCAAGTTTTTATGGAGTATGGTCGAACCGCTCCAAAAAAGAGCGTGCTTATGATAGTAGTGATCATCTGATTTGGGAAAGGTCATATACTGGTCAAGGTTTTGAATGGGCTGAGGGTACCTCAGATATTTATGTGTATGATGTTGCAACGGATGCATTAATAGAACAATCAACATATAGTCACATAGATGGAGACTCGTCCCTGATCGCTGTACTAACCTATGACTACGGAGACACATATAGAGAAATGAGATCCTATGTATATGATAGTTCTGTCATGAACATGCGCGGAATCACTAAGGAGATTCTGGAGTTTGATCTTGTCGGAAGATTATTAGTGAAGGTGCAGTATGGAAGTCAGCAAGATAGTTACGGATTGACTGAAGACGATAGTTGGCAGCGGATCAGCAAAGAAGTTTATACATACGCTCAGGATAATTTATCTTTTGAATATTTGAAGTTCGGCGTGAACAAAAAAGGTCTCTTTGAACCTCGAAAAAGACTCGAATACCAATTTATTGACATACTGGAACCTGATATCAAAGATGAACAAAATACACTGCTAAGTGCTGAGGTGGCTATATACAAAGGAGAAGAAAATGAGTCTCCAGAATGGAAACAAGTTTACCCAAATCAAAACTGAGCTTATGAATAAATATCTTTTCATTCTCATCGCATTCATAACCCTACTACAATTGGGTACCATTATTTATTTGGCAAAGGAAAGAACGAGATCGGAGCTGGTTTTTATTGATTCAGCACAACTTCTCAACGAATATAAAGGCATGATAGCGGCTAGGGCAGCCTATCAAAAAAAGTACAAGGCCTGGCAGGCTGAAGTAGACACTCTCATTTCGGATATAGAAAAAATGATTATCGAGCATGAGAAATCAATACCTGATATGACCTCCAAAGAAAGAGAGCTTTCTGAGGCGTTGATCAGATCGAAGCAAAACGAATTGAAGCGATTTCAAGAAGCGGTTTTGGTCAAAGCCAAAGAAGCGGAAAGCCAAATGACAGGGCAGGTACTGGCTGATATCAATGCTTTTATCAATGACTATGGTAAGGAAAATGGATATAATCTGATTTTGGGAGCTACCACAATGGGAAACATTGCTTACGGTCAAAAAGAGTTAAATATCACAGAAAGGCTAGTAAAAGTACTGAACCAAAATTATGTAGGCAAATGATCAGGTTCTTCATTATTTGGCTTACGGGTATGCTAAGTTTAGGCTGTGCCGATAAAACTTTAGATATAGAGGATTGGAGAGCCTACATAAGAAATCCTAATAATGGTTTGATACAGTCCTCTCAGTTTAATCAGATTAGTACGCAATTAGTATACAAACCAAGCGACGCAATGATATGGCAGGAATTGAATTATACTAAGACAAGCGACAAGGACCTTATAGATAGCTTAAAGAAGAAATACTCACCGTACTTATACTTTACCCTATCCTTATCTAATAAAGGAGTTGGGCTACTTGAAGCAATGAAGGGAAACGACTCTGGATATTACGGCTTACTTGAGGCGCTTTCGTTTCGAATGAACGACCATGTAGGTATGATTACGACCTGTGAGGATACGGTAGATGTAATCAAGACATATTTTTTCAGAAGTTTTGATAGCGGTATCAGTACGGATGTACTACTTGTTTTTGGAGCAGATAAAGTCGACGAGTGCGAATCTTTTGAGGTGCATTTAAAAGACATTGGCTTGAATTTACCTACTCAGAAGTATCCGTTCGAAACCAGTCATATACGGGCATTACCGAGATTGACACTGTTGAGAGATTAAAAGAATTAAAGCTTATGCGTTTTTTAGACTATCATAAAAGAAAAGTTGCGGTTTTCTTTATAGTGGCCACTTTAGCTCCACTTTTCTCTACCCACGGAGCCAAAGCATCTGGAGTATCAGCTTCCACCGCAGGGCCTACCTCTCCCGAGGCAACTAGTTTTGAACCAGTAGATGCCACGGACATGGTGAATATGCTGACGGGGGACTTCAGTTATTCTATACCATTGATTGAAGTACCTGGTCCTGCAGGAAGTTACCCCATCGCCTTGTCGTACCATGCGGGTATTATGGTGAAACAGGAGCCCTCTTGGGTTGGCTTAGGCTGGAATTTATCTCCAGGTGCAATTACTAGAAAAGTTAATGGTCAGGCAGATGATTTCAATGGAGACATAGATACTCATGAGTCTTTTTGGGTTGGTGGTACAACTAGAATCACTAACGTCGGTGTTTCTTTTCCATTGGACCCTACGGGTACTGTCAGTGTTACTGCTGGGTTACAAATAGCTCAAGATACTTATGAGGGAAGGAGTGTAGGAGGAACGCTGGGAGTAGCAGTGTCACCTATACCTTTTTCTGGCAGCTCGTTAGGTGTAAGTGCTCAGGCTGGTATGGGGTTTGGTTCGCAAAAAGGCGCTTACGCTGGCGCGGGGGCAGGGTTTGCAGTTGATTTGGGATCTGCCTCAGCAGGTTTTTCGGCTAATGTATCTGCAAGTACAAACAATGGCGCATCTGCTGGCATGTCGATGGGGATATCTGCAAAAGGAGATAAGCCACTTTCGTCATCAGCCCAAATAAGCTTATCGACTGATAAAGGACTACAAGCCTCGGCAGGGGTCAGTATGAAAGATAGTAATGTCGGAGTCAGCCTAAGTACGGATGGTGGATTGGGTTATAGTTTTGGTAAATTAAGTTATTCCGCCACTTCCAGTTCTGCACACATTAACAAAGTGCAGACTACTACTGATAGTTGGAGTTTTGGGTTTGGAGGCTTGTCATTTGGGGATACAAGAATTAGATACTGGATTGACAATAAAGAGGACGTCCCCATTTATGGATCACTGGGTGTTTCAGAAATACACCCAATGATTAGTCGGTATGATTACGAAACTGATGTATACAGCCTGTATAACCCAAACATGGGTATACATGGAGACGACGCTGCTCCTATCAAAAATGCATCAGGTACATTTCCTGATTATGATGAATACAGCGTCAATGCCCAAGGCATTGGTGGAAGATTTCAACCTTATCTCGCACACAAAACACTTGCCACTCCGCTAAAAAAAGAAGACTTAATCGTGTCCAACTTGACTACAACCGGCCCTGGAGCCGGAGGATTCCGATTCGTAGGAGATTTCTCAAATAGTATTCGCAAAAAAAGGCTATCAGAATTGACTTCTGACCTTTCACTGAAGTATTATCTACTACTTAAAAAAAGCTATCATGTTAATCTGGGTTATGGAAGTGAGGATGATGAGGTAGACTTTATTGAAGTTACAAAGCAAGAGTGGGATAATCGTAAAAGTGTTTCCTCTCCATTTTATGGTGGTATCAAAGATGAAGCTGTTAAGTACGCTTGGCTTTGGGATGGACAACCCCGCATAACAGATAGCTTTTTCGACGGACCAGGTGCGGGCAGGTACAGTCCGGACAACAGAATTACAGGCTCAAGGCATATAGAGTATTATACCAATGAGCAACTCAGAAATAATTTGGCTATAGTTTCATCTAATTGTGTTGTAGAACGAACTTTGGAAAATGGCTTCCCCGCCCAGCAAATCGGCGGGTTTGAAATCACAAACAAGAACGGGGTAACCTATCATTTTATGTTACCGGCATATTCAAGAAAAGAATATGTCTACTCAGAAAATACCAAACAGCCGGGGGAAAATAATTACGAGATACATAAGGCCCCCTATGCCTATACATGGCACTTAACGGCTATTACAGGACCTGATTATGTGGATAGGTTTAACGATGGATTGGATGACGGAGATTTTGGTTACTGGGTGAAATTTGATTATACAAAATGGAGCACGGAAAATTGGAGGAATCCGGAATATGGTTTTAATAATGATATTAAAAATGGAGTTAAGTACTATACTTCTGGAAGTACTGAACGGTACTATTTGGATAAGGTATCCACGGCTTCTCACATAGCACTTTTTTCAAAGTCTCAAAGACCTTTTGATGTTGGGAAGGCCAAACTTGACGGTGTTTATTTGTTAGACAAAACAACGTATCTATCACTAACGCAATCTCAAAACGTCAATGTAGATGCCATTTTAAGACATAAAATTAACCATATCATCGATCTGGTTACAGAAAAATCCTTGAACACATACACTTTTGAGTACGGTGTTTTTGATTCTAATGACAAGCGCCTTAGGTTAGATCGATTGTGGAATTTGGGTATAGGAGGGGCAGATTTGATTCCCCCGACCATTTTTAAATACAAAGAATTATCTGATTTGATGCCTGCAGACTTGGTTACTACTTATGAAATGGAGTATGACCAAGAGGCCTATGATCACTCAGCTATGTTCAAATCCGATTATACAGGGGAGTTTGATGACGAAAACCTGGATCGAATGACCACTTCCGTTTCTGCTAATCACCGCGACATGTGGTCCTTGAAAGAGATCATCTCGAACACCGGTGAAGAAGTGAAAATAGATTATGAAAGTGATTCTTACAACCGAGTTCATTTGCATGAACATATGTACCCAATACATGAAATTAGAAATCATGAAGATCCTGACAAGGTAGAAATGAAAATCATTTCTGCAGATTATGATGGAGACCTATTAGACTTTTTTAAGGCCGGTGCCAAAGTGAGATTGGATCTGTTGTTTAAAGTTGATTTTAAGCAATTAAGAACATGTGATGAATACGAGGTTATTAAGGACGGAAGCTTTTATGCCCATTTAGCCTATAAAGGTAATAATGAAGTAGCCTATGATGCAATTCCCTTGTCCGGCGTAAATGTAGATAATGGTAGACTAAATGATAATGTTGATGAAAGATATATCAAACTCAATTCATCCGAACTTCAAGAGTTTATTAATTGGACAGCAGAGGGTGGAGCCGGTGTGGATACGAGTAATCCCAGTAATTTAGGCGCTAATTTTCAACCTATAGTTTTCCCTGAATTACTTAAAAAGGCCATACAGCGTCAAATGGACAATGGCGTACCAAATTGTGAGACTTCCGAGTACCGGACCATTAGGTATGTTGGTGGAGGTGAAAACCCTGAGGTAGGATCAGCTGGCGCATGCAGATCAATTCATTATGATTTAGAGGATATAGTTCATGTCAAAATGGACTTTAAATTAGGGTTAGCTAAGGTGAATATGAACCAGGGGGTAACAAAGAATTTTCCAGATGATATATCCCGACCAGTAGCCATTGAAAAGTACGGAGGCAATCTTCGTGTCAAGCAGATCACGTCAGAAAACCCTATTACGTTGGTAAAAAAGATTACGAAATATGACTATTCTGATCCGGATTTGTTTCACATAGACACCAATCCAATAAGAAATGTTAGTTCCGGGCATTTGGTTTACGAAGCTGGTGCAATTAGTCCTTTTGACGACGACGATTTTGAATGCGTTCCTGATAAAACGAGAGATCAGTTCCTTAATGATATATCCAAAAGCTATTCTAAGCTCCTAAATAATGCACGACTTTTACCTGCGCCAAATGTAGTATACGAGCGTGTGGCCAAGCAGTCTTATGTAAAGCAATTAGGGGATCAGGAAGCTAGGCCCATGCCATACTATGCCGTATCAGAATTCAATATGTTCGATGAGCACATGATTCAGCTAGATACTGGACATTTAGAAAAGTCGGAATGGGAAAATACCTACAGAGATGGTAGGACCCGGGTTAGAAGAAAGTACTACACCAAAAAGAACACTGTAGGCATCAAAAACTATTTAGGCCAGCTTGGCCTTTTAAAATCTGTAACGATGTATGACAGCGAAACAGACAAACCTCTGACAAAGTCAGCCTATCATTACCTACATGATGACCAAACCTTGCAGGGTGCTCAGAACAATCCAGAACTTTATGTACAAAAATATGAAGAAGCGTTAGCACCTTTCAACTATCAAGGTATGATACAAGAGATGTTTGCTAACTCTAGATATTATGAGTACGAAAACAGATACAAAAGAGATAGGGGGACGCTTTTCACCCGAGCAAGGAGCTATTATCGGTCTAACATCGTTAATGTCATCAGTTACCTGGATGAATATCCTACGATACAACTGAGCGAAACGCATACAGATTTCAGAGTTGGCTCTACTAAAACCATTGAAAATATAGCGTTCGATATGTTCTCAGGAGAGGTTATTGCGACTAAAACCAAAGACGGCAATGGCAGGCAAATTGTTCATGAGACCCAACCCGCCTATTGGCACTACCCTGACATGGGCTTGAAGTTACATAATGACGCCACGAATGATCCTAGAAAGCATATGCTAACACAGCAATCAGCTAGCACTAGTTTCATGCTAAATGATTTAGGCCACAAAGAAAAAGTCCTGGCTGCATCCATAACGACTTGGGGAAATGAATTTGATAGAATAGAAGAGGGAATTTTTAGGGCAAAAGGTACCTGGGAAATGTTTGAAAAACCCGTATGGAGGAAAAAAGCAAACTACCAGTATATAGGAGATTATCAAAGTGATCGTGAAGGTTTTGGTGTATCAATAGCTGATTTTGAGGCCCAAGTGTTCTTGGCATTCGATGACGTCCGGAACCCTACGCGATACATACCCTGGACAGAAGAAGATGAAGCGCATCCATTCGTGTATATCCAGGATTATAAAAATTCAGGCCCATGGATCAAAAATAATGAGATCACGCTGTATGATGCATATTCTCATGCTTTGGAAGTGAAAGATGAAATTAATGAACAATACGCCGCTACGCGCATGACTCATGATCAACACCGAGTGCTAGCCACGGCTTCCCCTTCACAGTATTTTGAAATGGCTTATTCCGGAGCGGAAGAAATGTTGAAGTTTGGCAAAACAACGATCAATGGAGTGACTACCGGTGGGATTGTAATCCCTAGTTCAAAAGACAGTCACTCCGGTATGGCGCATATTGAAACTACAGGCACTGCTGTGGCCTTTAGTTATACTTTTGATGTGCCTTACGAAGTGAATGTGCCAAACCAAAAATACAAGGCTATGGTATGGTGTTATTTTTCTGGTCCTGCAGAAGAGCAGTGGGATAATATATTTCTAAAAGCTTCTGATGGGGAAACCTTGGAAGTCATTAAGAAAATGAGTCCGAAAAAGAATATCAAAACTTACGGTAGCTGGCACCCAATTGAATTGATTTTTGAGGCCATCCAAGGACAAAAAATCAAGGTTACTGCTGAAAATAGATCAGGATGGCCTGTAAAGTTTGATGATTTTAGAGTACAACCCCGATTATCTGCTATGCAGGCTTATGTCTATGATCAACGTACAGGACAGTTAAGCTATGTGTTAGACAATAATAATTTTTATACGCAATATAAGTATGATCCCATGGGGCGCTTGACTGAGGTGATAAAAGAGATTAACTACTATGTGCCACGGTTTGATCAAAGCACGCGCTACTTCAATAAATTTTCAGAAAATAAAAATTAGTGGTCATGAAGTACATCGCGCGCAAACTTTTGATTTTGATTTTGGGACTTAGCCCATTGGCGCTGAGAGGACAAATAGGTGAACTGAATTCTGATATTTACGCGATATGGGTTAATCCCGGACAGGAAGCAGTTACTTACGAGTTACCTATTAATCTGATGGACTTTGATTTCGGGTATAGCAGATGGATAGACATATGCGATTGCTTTGATAATATCACCGATGTGCACGCAGAATTTTATCAGTACAACACGCTGAGACCTGAGCCGGAAGACTATTATTTTGATTTTCCAAGAGTTGGCAGCTTGGATAGAATTAGTTGCAATGAACAAGCTGATAGGGAGTGTATCGAATTTCATGATGTAGAAAGGTTTACAAAAAGCGATTTCGAAAAAATTCGCGAACAGGGTTCAGATACTTTTGACCTACGGTCAATAGCAGAAGAATGGAACACAATCAAGTCAATCCTTCTTACCAACGTGGAAAAATCTTTTTATGTCGGACCGGAAGGCGTGCTTGACTACGACGGCTTTTTGGATACAGAGACATTGATCGCTTTTTGGGATCAAGCGGGCAAATATGATTCATTATTTTGGCCTAGTTTACAACTGAGCACAACCTCGGAAAAAGTGCAGGTCCCAATAGTTATATCTAGTTTTTTTGAGCAGGATAACACCGAGATATTGACCGGTTTTACAGATAATTTCTTTAAACGAACACTCGATGAACCCGGTAATTATGATGGGTCCGTGGCCCATTCTTTTAACGAGATTGATGTGTACATAGAAAGGTATAACGCAACTGTTACCCTAAACAGGCAATTTCCTTCTTTATACATCGGAGAGCTATTGTTAGATCATATGCTTACGAGCAATGGACCTAACTATATACGAAACAGCTTTCTCGAAAAAGCTGCAATACAGCACTTGATTGGCTCTAGGTACTTTGAATTTCAATCACATGGTCGTCCACAGAAATTCAGTACCTATTATGGCGAGGTCAAAGAAAGATTTAGAATGATAGAAAGAATAAGGACTACTGATTGTGATGGACAAATCATCATATATATGCCTGGGCATTTGGAATTTGGCAAGCAAGCAGATCAAGTCTTGCATGATTGGATCTTTAAATCTGAACCCTGCGAAGGACCCAGCAACGATTGTTACAATGATGTTTTACCTGGTAATTTCAGCGATAGGTCCGATTGGGGGATATATGCGTCTTTGGATGAAAATGGAAATCCGATAAATAGGCTTCCGGATACCATGAGACCTAAACTAAAATATGAAGGGTTTGGGGTAAATGCTCCCTCGATGGAGTTAACGATTTTTGATTTAGAATCAGGAGGGTATCTGGTATTTGAAATTGGCGATCAACCAGTGATCTATCAAATTGCGCTTACCAAGGAAGTTTTGAATGATTTAGGAGAGATCGAAACCGTGGATATCCTATCGTTTGTCGAGAATGAAGTGCCTGAAGGGTCTACTTTACAAGAAGAGCTTTTCGATGAATACACCAATGAACTCACCTATGTGGATTGGGCACGAATCATTATCAGAGAGGATAAGCTAGAAAGATTCGATACTAACCCCAGGGTAAATGACTTCGTGGCTTATGAGCACAATACTGAATTACCTACAGATGGCATAAAGAAGATCATTTCAGATGAGGGATACTTTCGATACACCTTCGGTGCTGCAAATTGTCAGGAGATTGTGACATGGATGGACCCCATATACTTTTATTCGGGTAACATACGCATGCTCATGACAGATGCTAATGGCCAAGAGATTCACCGTGATCCTTCTGGAAATGGTTTTACTGTAGATAGAGAAGATACTGAGATTACCTACCTGTACACCAGATCACCGATCATCAATATAGGAAATGGCATGGTACGTTCAGATATGATCACCGACGAGGGAAGTGGTCATTCGGTGACAGTTGAAAGATACATTACAGCACAGCAGTTGTCTGATACCACATTCAATAGCTTATACAAATATAAGATTGACATCACCGGGTTAGAGTTTGATCAACCCAGTTTTCTTTTTCAAATGGATGGAGAGACCGCATCATTATACATTAATTTCGATGCACACATTGGACCCAAAGAAGCAGATCCTATTGATCTGCTGCTTTCCGGCATCACTGTTGACATCACTTATGAAAAAGATCCCGAAACCATATTTTCGGAACAAACTAGTCTGCATCATGTTAGTGTAACCTTGTTCGAAGACGACCCGAACGATCCTCAATCGCTGGAAGCACGCAGCACAGGCTTTGCAGAAATTGACCTCTTCGACCTGGGTTTGACACCTTCAGAAGTAGGTCGATTAGATGCAACGCAGTTTAGCGCGGATAGATTCACACTAGTGCCGGTATACGATAGTTTGACATTTGACTTCTTCATTAGTAAAGACAATGACTATGATGATTATATAGCACTCAATTTTAAGCGAACCAACGGAGATTCGCTGGTCTCCAGAGAATATACAAAGAGCTACGTGAAGTTTACGTATAAAAATGAACCGGCTGATTTTAGAATGCCGTCGGTGATAGATAAACCCATAGTACTTAATGATGTATTATTTAACCACGACATAGTAGGGCAAGTAGTGGATATTAGTACCACACAGCCGATCATCGTGGAGCCAGGGCTGAAATTCGAAAAAGGATCAAGACTTGTTGTGGAAGAAATAACGGCAGATGTCCTTTTTGAAGGGCTGGAATATGTGGAAAATCGTAACTGGATCAGAACGGTAGGTCGCGATGACTATGGACAAATTCGGTCAGATGCCAAGGCCTATTTTGATGACGCAGGCTTGCTGGAACAGACACAAACCAAGGATTTTGAACGACATGTGGTCATGGCTAGTGCAGTGGTATTGGATGAGCTTGCTCGCCCATCCGTAAACACTTTGACAGCTCCTTTGAGGTATGGGCTGAAGGCCATGTCCCCAGAAACCAACCTGGATGAGATAACTCCGGGTTTTGATACTTATTTTGAATATGAGCCCGACTTCATAGATTATTACAGCTACAACTACAGAAATTTTTCCGGAGACAAGCTTTTTCACCCGGATGCATTGACCGACAACCAAATACCCGGAACGTTAGGATGGTATTATTCAACAAATAATACCGGATCCAACCACGAGAGCCATTTGGGAGAGGATCATGTTGCACAGACGAAATACCCTTATAGTCGAAAAATTTATTACGATGATGAATCCGGCGATGTGCTTAGCACTGCACCTCCTGGTGACTATGTTTGGGAAAATGTAGATGAAAGTCCAAGAAATGGTCATATCCAGTATCGATTCGACAACTATCAATTCCTGATCGAAAATCCAGCTGGAGATCTTGAGCCCAATCCCGGTTTTCAGGAAGGGATCCCCTCCAGAGACAGTGATGCACCTATATTAAACCTTTTGGGTCACCAGTCACCAATTCTGGATTATTCCGGAGGAGATGATCAAGCGCTAATGGAAATTTATCGCACAGTGAGAAATTTTCGCTTTCCAGATATATCCGAAAGTGCGAGTGTGCTTCAGAGTTTTCTCGGAAATGGTTATAAAAGACGCGCGTTGGACTATAGAGGAAACCAAATTGTTTCTTACTACGATGGCAATGACAACATGATCATAAGTCAAACTATCTATCTTGATCCAGACGCTTTGACATCCGGTGATGATTCCGTGACTACCTTTAATTTTTATGACCACGCTGATCAGTTAATTGCTGCCTACACCCCCGAAGGTACCAAAACCCTGCTATCCAATCCTGGGCAGTGGGAAGTAGCGGAGCACACCAGCTATAAATACAATTTGCTTGGCTGGCTGATGGAAGTTAATGAACCGGATGCGGGGATTACGCGCTATTGGTATAGACGAGACGGACTGATCCGATTTTCACAAAATGCCGATCAGGCCATACGTGGTAGATGCTCTTATACGAACTATGACGTATTAAATCGACCGGTAGAATCGGGGGAGGCAATCTATGATGCTTTCGGAGTCGGTGATTTTGAGGGGTTGAAAGCATTGGCAAATGATCGTTCGCAAATTTATTCCTCATCCGAAGAATCATTTGCGGACCGATTTGACATTATTCGTACCTATTATGACGACACCTATGCCTGGTTCAAAAATGACGTGACCGATAAGTTGTATGCTGATGGAGCAGAATTAAGCTACTCATCGGGTAATGCACAACACGTCAAATGGGCGGTACCTTCCGTGTACAAACAAGACTTCTTGACAGGTGCGGTATCACATACCTTAGTCGTAAAAGATAACCTCATAGCGACGTTGAATGAGCAAGGCAGAAGATCCGTTTACAGTTATGACGAACGTGGAAGAGTGACCTGGTTAGCCCAATATATTCCCGGACTGGAAGAAATGAAGATAGTAAAATACCTCTACGGTTCGTTTGACAATGTGATCATGGTGGCCTATCAGCCCGATGTTGAGGGAGAAGAATTCTATCACTACTACGAATACAACAAAAACAGTCAGCTAGCACGAGTATACGCCTGCGATAAGGACCTGATGGATTACAGGTACAGGCGTATCAACAGGGTGTACGAAGAAGAAAAAAACCAGTACCTGCAGGCGAGCTATGACTACTACCTTCATGGACCATTGAAATCTGTAACCTTAGGTCCTAAAAACCAGGATGGTAAGCACTTGCAGCGGCTTGATTATATATATGGTATCAACGGTGCGTTAAAAAGTATCAACAACGTGAATACTACCGCAGAGACTGATGCCATGCCAGATGCTTTCGCTATGCAGTTGCAGTACTTCAATGGCGATTATCTCAATGACCATGATAGTACGAACTATGCAGCCTATACCACTTCAATCGAAGACATCGCTACGGATTATACCGGAAACATTAAAGCAGCTATCTGGACACACCGAGAAGAAAATCCTACAAAAGAGTCTTTTGTATATGGGTATGATGCATCGGGTCAGTTAACAAAAGCAATTTATGCCAGTGTTTCCGGCCAGACACTTAGCGATGCCAATTCGTTTAGCTTGAGTGGCCTGACCTATGATCTCAATGGAAACATTGGCAAACTGAAAAGGGAGGGGCCTGATGGCAATTCGCTGACGGCTACACACGATGGCCATACGCTGAGCCATGACTTTGACTATGTGTACAAGAGTGACAAAAGAAATCAACTGGAGCGTGTTGCTATGCCTGGTGGTAGCACCTATCAGCGTAATACCTACAATAACACGGGTGCCCTTACTCAGATAGAGTACCTTGACGATTCTGAGCAACGTTATGGTATGGACTATGAGGTGACTGGGAAGCTTGTGCGCTATTACAAGAAAGAGACCAATGGCTCACAGACGGACATTGTGAGGCAAGGTTATAATACACAGGGCTTTAGAGACACCCGATCAACAATGCATGGAGAAGAATATTATGTACGAGATGCCAGCGGTAGCATCTTGGCGATCTATCATAAAGCTATCGGGGAAGGCAGTAACCCAGTGCAGACGGAGTTGCCAATCTATGGCGGAGACCGTTTGGGGACACGTCAGGTGGCTCAGGCAGGTACTGATCGCAGTTATGCGGACCAGTATGAATTGAAAGACCATTTGGGCAATGTAAGGGCGATCGTCGGCTGGGAGGAGCATGCCAGCCCTCAAAATGCAGACACGCTTTCGATTCCGGGACAGTTTGATTACTATCCTTTTGGAATGAAGATGACACAAGCAAGTCATTACCGATATGGGTATCAGGGACAATTTGCTGAGGAAGACTCCGAAACGGGATGGAATCATTTTGAAGCGAGGGACTACGACCCGGTAATAGGTAGGTGGATGGCTGTTGACCCAAATAGACAGCATTGGAGCCCATACTTATCTATGAGTAATAATCCAATAATGTCGGTTGACCCTGATGGTAGGGATGATATTTATTATCGAAATGGAACGGAGCATTCCCGAATAAAAAATGATAATCCTCATAGATACTATGAACAAAGAGTTGATTCTGATTTTGCTAGTGGGTTCGAAACTGTTCAAATCTCCAATCCTATTAAAAATCCATCAGTCTTAGAAGCTAATAATTTTACTGGATATGTTTATTCTGCTGCTGATTTACAAGTTCGAAATTCACTTATGGGATTAGGCTCGAATTTTATTAAAGCTAAGATGCTGGAGTGGGAAAGTACAGGGAATTTCCAGCCTTTGAGTAATGAAGAATATAGAGGGGCCTACATTAAAAGATGGGGTACGGATAAGGCTTTTTGGATGGCCATTGAAGAAGGTTATTGGGGGCTTCCTGGAGATGCAGGACAATCAGGTTCTGCAGCTGCATATCGTGCAATGAACGGTGTTGGAAAAGTGCCTGGATTAGTTAAGATTGGTCAGGCAAGACTAGGGAAGGTTTCTTTTAAGCCAAACCACAGTGTTCATGGTAAAGTACGTGTTAATAGCAAAGCAAATAGATGGAATAGATGGCAATCTGCTAATAAAGGGAATATGACAAAACAACAGATGCAGCGATCTTATAATAATTTTTTCAGATAACTTATTGCCATTGAAAATAGTTGCTAGTTGTAATAATTGTCGCGCAGAGGTTAGGCTCAAAAAAAAAGCATCAAACAGGTACGAACTTAGTAAAGTAGTAGGCAATTACGTTGAATTAGAGTGTTCCACTTGTAAGACAACGTCTAAGTACCATTTAAATTCTTTTGATGCTGAGAAGAGTAAATGGATATATTTTGTATACCCATTTACAATTCTACTTTCAGTTTTGTCCGTTATTTATTTGTGGGAGATTCTAGCTAAAACAATGTCATATGGGGTTATAGTAACTCCTATTGTGGTTTTTAATCTTATTGCATGGGCGGTGACATCATCGTATGAGCATAAGGTTAGATATTTTAACAAGTTTTTAGCAGAGAGTTAAGGTCTAATGCATTTTTACACGAACAAGTTGCGTTCCTTCTTGCTGCTCTGTAGAAAAAATTAAGTGGAGTTCGATTGTAAATTGTGCATGCTTCCAGATGGATCTACCCAAATAAACCCCTTGCTGTTCTGTAATTTCCTCGAATTTATCAGGAGCTCCCAACTTAACCTTAAAATCATCGAATAGGGTTGTGTATGTCTTTTCATAGCTCTCATAATGGTTATGATGAGAGATTAAACCATTGCGAGGTGTTCCAGTTGTGTTTGGCTGCCATTCAAATGTAATTAGTTGAATTAAAGAGTCAATTTCATCAAAATAATAAGTAATCTGAACCTGTTTATTAGGCGCAAAAGACTTATCCCTTCCGATAAAAATCAGTGGGTTGGGAGAGATGTTAACTGTGTCGGCCTTTGGAAGAAAGTCACTTCCAATGTAGATGTTAGATTGATATTTGACGGGTATTGACTTTAGTTGCTTCTCTACTTCGAATGCTTTATTAATATTTTTTCCGATTAAGGATAGACTCGATGTTACTGAGCTATTTTGACTAGAGCAGTTGAAAGCAAATAGTAGACAGAAAAACGATGTGACAATATTTAACCTGATACATTTAAGATCCATAAGCGGCCCGAGCTTTAGAGTCCCTTAGAAATGCATCGACCATTGCTAGGATGTGTTCTTGGTCTTTATCAGAGAGTTTTTGAATGTCTAGGACACGGTCAAGGACTTTATTTTCCAACATCAAGTCAGAATGTCCAACCAGATAATCAAGAGATACTTCTAAAGCATCAGCAATTTTAGTGGCCACTTCAATGGATGGTTTTACCTCACCACGTTCGTATCTACCTATTACAGGAGCATGTGCTCCAATCCTTTTTGCTAGTTCATCCTGAGATATTTTTTTAGCCTTTCTGACACTTGCTAATCGCTCACCAAACAACATATATGCTCTGTTTAGAATAATAAAAACACTTATCTGTCAAAAATAGGAAACATAATTTATCTATTCAAATCATAAAATGCTTGTCTATTAAAAACAAATATTGTATGTCTGAAACATATATGTTCTAGGAAAATATTTTTTGATGATAAAACAGGATAATAGAAAGCTCAGGATCTGCAGTAAATACCGATACAATCAGGAAGTGCCAGAGCTGCGATTGACAGGGCATTGGTTCAAAGAGTTAGGTTTTGGCATAGGTGACAGAGTGAGCATTATCACTAGAGAAAAGCTTTCCTACCCCTCAGAGTCACCTGTAAGGGACTCTGAGTCTCCAGAGCAGAAGCTATCTTTACTAGATGTCTACACATCGTATTCATAGTGGCGATGGGTTTTATTTTGTGACCTTTACCTGTTATCGATGGCTCAATTTATTGCGGGACTCTGATATTTATGACTACTTGAGGTTTTGGTTTTCTAAATTATCTGCTAATGGGTGTAATATCTGTGGATACGTGATTATGCCAAACCACATGCATTTAGTTTTGTATCTTGAAGATGATCGGGTGAGTTTAAACAAGGTTATAGGCGAGGCGAAAAGGTTTTTAGCTTATGAAGTTGTCAAGAGATTGAAAAAACGGGATAGAACAGATTTGCTTCATCAATTGCAAAAAGGCGTTCAGCAGAATGAAAAGAATAAGGGCAAGCGTCATCAAGTTTTTCGATTTTCATTTGATGCCAAGTCGCTGAAAGGAATAAATGAGGTAGAGCAAGTTCTGGACTATATACACAGAAACCCTGTAAGTGGTAAATGGAACCTGGTAGATGACTATGTTTCTTTTCCGTACTCCAGTGCTTCATATTATGAGACAGGTTTACGGTCACCCTATAGCTTGGTGGATTATAGAGTGGTCTCAGAGTCCTCTACGAGTGACTCTGAGTAGAAGAAAAGCTCAAACAATTGGAAAAGTTGTTTCCAATAAAGTTGAAGCTAATGCCAAAAGCTCACCTCAAGGAAAAGTATTAGCAAAGGATTCCTCCCCCCGTCTAGGCTTAGGATATTTATAAATAAAGGCAGCTACTAGGCGATAGCATTTGCTACGCCTTTTATATTTTGTTTGCTTTCATAGCAAATAGAGGAATGGGAGAGTAGCTAATGAAGTTTTTCACCACTGTCTCGCACTCCTCAGAGTCGCCTATAAGGGACTCTGAGTTTGAACGGCCTGCTGGTCTCTTTGATGTGATTACCAGCAGATGAGTAATCCCGGTTCCGGAAATTTTAAATTACCTTATTAGCCATGGTATTGAGCTATTTCCCCAAACCATTGTAACTTAACCTCATGATACGTTTTGTACGCCTAGTAAAGATTGGTGCCTTACAAATTTGCGTTTTACTGGCGTTGGGAAGTTGTACACCGACCATGCCCAAAACTTCCTATTATCAATCCATCACTCTACAACAAGGTGGCGAAAAACTGACCTTTGAGATCACCAAGGAACATCCTGACAAAATCATTTCTGATCGCACCTATTTCTGGTTTGTGCGTGATCGGGTGCGTACCACGCAGGGAGGGTACGATGGACACCTTCTCCATGGCACTTTCAAAGCCTATCATGAAAATGACCAATTGAAGGCTAAAGGTGAAATGGAGATGGGACTCAAAGAGAAGCAGTGGCAAACCTGGGACGATACAGGCCGACTGCTCAAAGAAGAAGAGTACCAGGAAGGTTTGCTAGATGGGGCGGTGCGCATCTACAAAGGCGACAGCCTGTATGCAAGTCAACAATATAAAACTGGAGTACTTGTTACCAACAGCGAGCAGCCGAAAAAGTCATGATTCGACTCAAGGCCGGTGTGCTGTCCTTTACGATGTACATCGCCATTATCATCGCCATTATCTTGCTGGCTATCATTCTCTTGGGATATTATAGTAGACTCGAAACAGCAGAATACAGGATTAGGTTGCGTCTATTAGACAACCTGCAAAGCGGAGTGGAGTGGACTCTTGCTGCCGGGGAATCAGTTCCATACTTTGGAGTCAAGGAAATCGATCTATATGGTGAACTAAGTGATAGCGTACGAGTCAAAAGATATCCTTGGGGCCTTTTCGATTTGTATTATGTCCAATCTTTTCGTGGAGATCGGGTTTTTCAAAATGTGCTAACTACCGGCCAGCGAAGGAGTGAGGAAGCCTATGCGTCATTGTACCTGATTGATGAGGGGCGTCCCTTATCTCTGGTTGGAGATGCCTATCTGGGAGGTGATGTCTATTTGCCGCTGGCTGGCATCCAAAGTGCCTACATCAATCGAGTAGGATACACCAATGAAAAGCTAACTCAAGGCCTGCGCAAGAGAAGTGAGAAGGAAATGCCTGAACTCCAGCAAGAGGGACTGGATCTTTTTTTTAGGTCCTATTCCATGTTTCCTCAATTTGAGCAAGTTGAAGCAGAAGGTGCTTCTGTTTTTCAAGCTTTCGAGCAAGAACAACTTCACTTAATTGAACAAGGCGCAATAGAAGTGACCGACACTATCCAGGGGATGGTATTTTTGGATGCTTCAAGTACGATTACCTTTGATTCGTTATCCTATACGCAGCATGTCGTTGCCAGGGCGGAGCAAATCATCTTTAAGTCAGGATTTACCGGCCAAGGTCAGTTTTTTGCTGAAGATACAATTATTGTGGAATCCGGGGCCAAACTACTATACCCCTCAG
>JAHCMJ010000431.1 GCA_019192485.1 Cyclobacteriaceae bacterium HetDA_MAG_MS6
AGGAACTGTGTATGCCGCACCAGGCAAAGACAAGGTAGCTGAAAAAGCTAGAGCTGCGGTAAAAAATAGCAGTGAAGGAGATTGGAAAACCTATGCGCTTTCAGCGCAAATGGTGATCGAAAGGAAAATTGCCCTGAATGAAGCCAAAGAGTGGTTGGAAGAATCATTGAATGTGAAAGAAACCCCCTTTAACCTGGAGATAATGGGAGACTATTATATGGCAGCCGGCCAGGCAAAAGAAGCGATGACCTACTATTTTAAAAGTATGAACTTACTGAAAGAAACAACGGTGGAGCCCAACACCGATGCCATCCAACAAAAACTCTGGGATGCACGGGCGGTAAGTTTACAGTAGCCCTCGAAATATTTAGGACTTAGAGCGCAGATTACTTCTGCGCTTTTTTATTCTCGTCCAGGGCATACTCAGCAGAGAAGATCAGACCCTTTCGAAACAATTTAATTTGCTGTCTCTTAAAGCCCTTCTCCATAATCCGGAAATTGATGTCAAGTAGTTTTCTGGACTTCATAGCGACGGTCCAGCGAAAAAAGGCGTGCATGACCGAAAGAAGAATTCGGGAAAAAGCTCTTCCATTATTACGAAAATCTGTCGCTATCAATTGACCCCCCGTATCAAGTAAGACTTTGATTTTTTCCAGAGCCTTACTTAAGTCCTCCTCAGGAAATACGTCTAAAAAAAAGGGGCAAATTATTACATCGAATTTTTCAGTACTCTCCCATTGCAGAAAATCCATTTGGATAAAAGTAACGTGACTTTTGTTACGCTTTTTGGCTTTGAACAGCATCTTTGAGGAGAGATCTAGATAGGTGACTCTACTCGCCATCGGCAAAGATGCCAACAGCCGACCAGTTCCTCCACCCAGCACGAGTACATTTACATGTTCAGGTAAACCCTTCAACAAGGAAGTGCTTGCTCGGTGCAGCACATTTCCAAATATGAGATTTGCTAAGAAATCATAGTAAGGTGCAATCCTATCAAAGTGGGTCAAAGTAAGAATATTATAGGGACTAAAAATGCACCATCTCCTATAATCCTGTAGCGCTCCTGATTTGCGAAATAATCCTTTTTGGCAAAAATTAAAGCAAATATGGAGAGCATCACTATAAAAGGAACTGGTGAAACACGTGTCTCAATATCCATGATACTCAAATCAAAAAAGGCCAGTAAAAAAGTCAATAAAATGATGATCCAGATTAATCTGTAGGTTTTTCGCAGACCAATGGATTGTACGATAGAATGGAAGCCATAAGCCTTGTCCTGATCATACTCCAAAAAGGCAAAAATGAGTAAGTTAATCAGTGCCAAAAGCAGTAACTCTAGAAACGTCAAAAACATAGCAAAGGTCAAAGTGTCAACAGCAATCACATATGGAGCTAAAAGCACTCCAGAGCTATAAATGATTGCCACCAGGACCTCTTTTAGGAGAAAGCTTCTACGCCAAAAAGCGATGAGCAGGTAAGTGATAGAGCAAAGACCCATACCTAACGCCCAAAATATGATTTCTCGTGGAAGTCGGAATGCCAATATACTACCCGCAACAAGGATCAATACACAAAGCCATTGAAGGAATAACGAATGCTCCCGGAGGAAACGGTGTCTAGCTGTTGCCAATTGCTCTACTTTCTGAGTATCTAAGAAGTGATCTATAGTGTAAATGAGCCAGATGGCCAAGCCAAGGGCCACATAACATTCCCATGGCATTGTCACACGGAGTTCTCGGGCTACATAGGCACAAACAACAATGGCTCCTAGGACTATGTCCAATGAGAGCCATCTAATCATGTTATAAGTATGGATCAGGTGGCGTATCACCTGAGTAGTTAGGCACCCTGGCTGAGGGCCTCGGCACCACCTACGATCTCCAGTATTTCTTTTGTGATCGCTGCCTGCCTTGTACGGTTATAAGTCAATCTGAGGTCTTTTAGCAGTTCACCTGCATTGTCTGTAGCTTGATCCATGGCTGTCATACGAGCACCATGTTCTGATGCATTGGACTCTAACAGGGCCTTGTAGAGTTGTATCTTCAAGGAATTGGGGATAATATTTGTAAAAACCTCCTCCTGTGAGGGCTCGTAGATATAATCAGTATCTCCAGCTTTTTGTTCTTCTTCTGATTCATTATTTGGAATCGGTAAGAACTGTTCGCATCGGATGATCTGCGTGGCGACATTTTTAAACTCATTGAAGATAACCTCTACCCTGTCGTAGACACCCTCACCAAAGGCATCCATAATATGTTGCGCTGCCTCTCTGGCCGCATCGAAGCTGAGATGACCAAACATCTCATAGTATTGATCTTCTAGATTGTAATTTCTCTTTTTGAAGTACTCGAATGAGCGCTTGCCGACGGGCAGGATTGTCAGATTCCCAGACTTCTCTTGTGCCGCATATGCTTCATCGATTCTAGCTCTGGCGTATTTAAAGATACTGCTATTAAATGCCCCACAAAGCCCTCTATCGGAGGACACAACTACTAGCAAAACACTTTCTGGCTCTCTTTCTTCGGCAAACGGGTTTTCAACACCCTCACCAAGTAAGGCTGATACATTTTGCATGCTGATTGACAGCTTCTGAGCGTAAGGTCTCATCTGAAGTATCTTGTCCTGCG
>JAHCMJ010000432.1 GCA_019192485.1 Cyclobacteriaceae bacterium HetDA_MAG_MS6
CATAGTTATGTCCGTGCCAATTAGCATTATTGCATTTCCCAAAAACTTCCTCGTTTTTTTCCTTACTCCAGTTGGGATTATGCAAACGATGTGCTGCATTAAAGTGTTCTTTCCGATAGACGGCTACTTTCATCTTCAGTGGTTAACGCTACAAAATAGCGATTGATTCTAAAGTTTAACCAGCAAAACACTATTCAATTTTGAATTGTTCACTTTTGAACTGAAATAACTAAACAAAGTGCAAGACGTTATTGTGATTGGAAGTGGTATGGGCTCTCTCACCACAGCTTGCCTCCTGGCAAATGCAGGTCTGAAAGTACAGATTCTCGAATCAAACTGGATTCCTGGAGGATGTACCTCCTCCTATTGGCGCAAGGGTTTTGTATTTGAATCAGGAGCCACCACCCTTGTAGGGCTAGACGAAGGGATGCCACTCAAATACCTGATAGATCAAATTGGCATCAACATACCTACAAGAGAATTGCACCTGCCAATGCAGGTCCAATTACAGGACGGTAGGGTGATATCCAGACATAAGGATATCTCCGATTGGATATCCGAAGCTGAAAGATTCTTCAAGGGTGACCAAAGAGGATTTTGGGAGACCGCTTACGAAATCAGTCACTTTGTCTGGAATGCCTCCCTAAGGTTCACGGCTTTCCCTCCATCCAAATTATCTGACATATGGCAAACGATAAAAAAAACCTCACTTAGGGATTTTGTTTTTGCGAAATATGCTTTCGTCTCTACTTCTCGGATGATGAAAAAATTTAATGTCTATTCACCGGATTTCATAGCTTTTGTCAATGAACAATTGCTTATAACTGCTCAAAACAAGGTAGATGAGGTCAACTTTCTTTTTGGTGCCGCTGCCCTGTGCTATACAAATTATGGAAATTATTATTTGGACGGGGGTCTCATTGAATTGGTCAATCCGCTGGTAGATTTTGTCCGGAAAAAAGGAGGGGAAATTGAGTATAGGAATCCAGTAACTAAAATCAAATCATCTCTGAATGGCTATCTGGTTCAAACTAAAAACAAAACTTTCACAAGCAAGTACCTCGTCTCTGGCATACCAATCAATAATACAGTGGAGTTATTTAGCAATAAGTTGAAAAACACATTCGACGGCAAAATGCTAGCTTCTCCAAAGCTGAATAGCGCTTTCCAGATGGGAGTTGGATTTAGTCCTCACAGAGATTTCGATACATTACATCACCAACTGCACCTCTCAAATCCTCTCCCTGGAACTGGTTCGAATAGCATCTTCCTGAGTCTCAGTCATCCCGATGACTCCTCCAGATCGGACGAAAAAGGACTAATGGTGGCTTCAATCAGCACCCACCTACCTGATCCCGCCTATACCATCGTTGACTCCACAACCCTAGAACAACTCATCCTAAAAGAGCTTGAGGATAGAAATCTTATACTTACCAAGAATATCAGATATCAACACTCTAGCAGCTCCAAATCCTGGAGCAAATGGACCAAACGAAAATGGGGATTTGTAGGAGGATATCCACAGTATATCAAAACAAAACCCTGGCAAATGATCGATGCGAGACTAGATGGTCATCGAGCATACCAAGTGGGAGACACAACCTACCCGGGCCAGGGCATTCCCGGAACAGTTTTGAGTGGCATTATTGCCTTTGAAAAGATGAAGAGAGATTGGAAGTTTTGAGTGGAACTAGCCGGCTAGTTAGAATTAGAGAATATTTGAATTCTTTTATTAGCATCTTTGTTTTGTAGCCTTAACTTGCCGTCGCAATGGAAATACATGAGATCAAATCCAAAATTCAGCAATATCGAGCTGAAGGAAAGAGGATGTTTACCACCTCCTCATTCCAAACGCATAGCCTGGTCATGCTACATATACTTAGCAAAATAGACCCAACTATACCCGTGTATTTCATCAACACGGGGTATCTTTTCCCAGAAACGATCTCTTTTCGAGACCAGGTTGCTGAAGCTTTCGGTCTCAATATAATCGACTTAAAACCCAACACCCCGAAATACCTACAACGTGAACCAAACGGCAAACTGATGTTTACCACTGACCCCGATCACTGCTGCTTTCTCAACAAAACCCAACCCATGGAGTCGGTCCTTGCCGCATTTGACATTTGGATCAATGGTGTTCGAGCTGATCAAAGTGCCATTCGAAAAGCAATGAAAATCGAGCAGCCAGCACCGTTCAATTCCATAAGATTTCACCCTATGCTGGATTGGGACAAGCGTAAAATATTTGCTTACATCAAAGAGCATGATCTTCCGCGACACCCCCTCGACTCCAAAGGATATCTCAGCATAGGATGTGAGCCTTGCACCAGAAGGATGGATCCCGAAATGCAAGAAAGGGAGGCAAGATGGTTTGGTTTAAACAAAGTTGAATGCGGTCTACATACAGATCTTGTAAGTAAATGATGATATGAAAATTGGTATTCGAAAATGCCTGCGCTTTGGTAGCGTAGGCAAGTAAATTTTTAGGCTAATTCTCGTTTCGGCTTTGATATTGCCGAGTAAGCAAACACAAACATATGAAAGTAGTAATCACTGGTGGTGCCGGCTATGTAGGTACCGAACTAACCAAAATTCTGTCCTCAAAAAAGAAGT
>JAHCMJ010000433.1 GCA_019192485.1 Cyclobacteriaceae bacterium HetDA_MAG_MS6
CAAAGGAAGGCAGAGGTTCATCCCAGTGGCCATCTACTTTTACGATCCGAAAGGCCATTTTCACTTCCTCACCAGGAGATGCCAGCTTGAAATCTTCTAATTCCGTCTTTGGCCTTTGTCCAGCAGCAACAATCTTGTTCTTTTCGAACTTCATCTCGATAGATCGCTTCGCCTGGGCTACCATGACCGTTTTTCGCTGGGGCAAATCATACTGCCAAGCGATGGCTTGCTGCATTTCACATTTAAAATCCACTCCTGCGCCTTGCATTAGGATCGTTTGATCATCAGCAAAAGTGAATGAGACCTTGTTGCTTCCTACCTTAACATCGAGTTGCCAGGGTGAAGTATCAAATTCAAAATCAACTGGCTTTCCGTCTTCGTAAAAAGTGATCCTAAACATATCGCCAGCCCAGTAAGGCATCCACTTTTCACTGATCACATCATGATCTATCGTCTTGAAAAGTAGTTGGTTTTCTCTCTTGATGAGCATCAGCCATGAATTGGCTTTAGTAAAACCAATGGTATTCAGGTTGTAACTGGGATAGGTGAGCTGCTCAAAGTCGGCATCAGCTCGTCCCCCATTTTCAGCAATTCCGGGTTTTTCGCTTGCCCATGCTGAAGGCACTAGTAAGCTACTACTTGCTAGTGATGTATACTGAATAAAGTTTCTTCTGTTAATCTTAGGCATAAGGTCGATATCTTCCTGGTTAAGAGCGCTAGTCCAGATGTATCTAACCAACTTTTAAAACAAAAACTACATTTAGAAGTCAAAGTTTCTATCTAGTCAACATAGCCGGAGTTTTGCCGAAGGCCTGTTGCATTTACTTCTTCCCTTGGAAAAGGAAAGTTGATATGATGCGATTGGAATTGATATAGATTAATTAAAGTAGGATCTCCAAAATCGTAACCCGGAAGGTCTAATTGGCCTGTAAGGAAAAGTATTCGCATATCTACCCATCGATGTGCCGCCTCGAATGCCAACTCCATCCTGCGCTCATTAAGAATCCAATTAAGAATGACAGAAGCATCCGATTCTGTTTCAGGATAATTGGCCGGAACGGAGCTGCCTACACCTCCAAAATCCCTGGCTCGAGTGCGCACTTCGTTGACTAATCTAATTGACTCGGATAGATCGCCCCCAGAAGCATGAATGGCCCAGGCTTTCATCAATAGTATGTCGGCGTATCTCAGAATGCGCGCATTATTATAGTCATTGAGAAAAGGAGGCGGCGATGCCGCTCTATTAACATACTTTCTAATGGCTAGTGTCGCTGTATCGAGGGACTCGGCGAGCCTGGGATCATTTAGGTCAAATAGCGCCTGTAGATCGGGAGTGGAAACTAGTGTACTACGACCAAAATCGATTTTTTCCATTAAACATACCCCAATATCCGCTAAGGTCACCAGTACCGTCATCTGCAGACAACCATATACCAAGTCCTATGAGATTTTCGGAAAGCTGCACCTCAAACAGTGACTCTTGATTGTTTTCCATGGATTCGTCGAAGTTGGCGCCAAAATCACCGATCAAACTGTAACCTGCTACCTGATCAAATGCGGATATCGCTGCCAACAAATCTTCGTTATTGTTTTCAACCATTCCTCTGAAAAATAAAGCTTTACCCAGAAAGCCATATGCTGCGCCAGCAGTCGCTCTGCCTAAAAATTGTTCTGGCCAGGAGATCGGCAAAAACCTAGCTGCATATTCAAAATCCTCAATGGCGGCATCTAGCAACTTGGTACCAGAAGAATTTGTCGCGTTGTATGCCTCTCCAGCGTTTTTAAAAACACTTTTCACCACCGGTGCAGTCCCGAAAAAATGCCATAATCTCATGAAAGTGAGGCCCCTCAAAAGAGAAGCCTCAGCTCGATGGGTATTTGCTAAAGACTGGTCTGTATAGACATCTTCGAATTCGTCTATTTTACTAAGTACAGTATTGGACCTGTAGATGAGTTGATAGGATAGTGTATAAAGCCTTTCGAGTGCGAGATTGGAATCATTTAAGCCGCTAAAAAAGTTGAACGAGCGAAAACTGTTATTATCAGAGGCTTTTACATTATCGTCCGGAGCCAATAGCATTACTGTAAAGTGATCCGTACTTCCTACAAACCGGTAATGATCCTGAAGTTTCTGATACACCCCAAATATGGATGACTCGAAATCCTCCTGTGATTGGTAAAATTGTCTTTCAGTAGGGTAAGAAGGGGACAAATCCACGGCATCAGTGCCGCAATTGGTGTACACCAATATCATCAGCGCACAGTAAAAAAAATAATGAAGGCGTGTCATCATATGTAGTGTTATGTGATGAAATAAGCCAACTGCCTATTCCTTGACAATAAAGAGCGATGATCTACTAAAATCTCATTGTTTTTGGCTCACAACTGCTGTCCGTCCTATTAAACAGGTTTTGGAGTCTTTCCGCTCTTATTCTGCCTTCGGTATCTGACCGATTGGTGTGGACCTTATTGCCTGTAAAGCTGCTTCACCTCTTCCTGGGTAAGGGCCCTATCAAATAGCATCACCTCATCCAAGGTGCCTTTAAAAAACTCTACTAGATGGTAGTCTGAGCCAATAGTCAGAGGTT
>JAHCMJ010000434.1 GCA_019192485.1 Cyclobacteriaceae bacterium HetDA_MAG_MS6
CCTAGACTCTTCTGAACCAAAATCAGACGTGTTGCCAGTTACACCATAGGCCAAAATGGACGGCAAAAATAGAAGTATTTTTTAAAAAATTGAAACTTCTACATTCTTTCTTTGATCCAATTCCTGGCATTCACAAATGGTTCAATCCAAGGGCTAACCTCATGAGCTATTTTGTTTTCATAATGTGCCCAGTTCCATGGGAAAATGGATCGTTCAAGGTGCGGCATGATCGCCACATGTCTTCCATCTTTGGAAGCAACAGCTGCTGTTGCGAAATCGCTTCCGTTGGGATTGCCTGGAAACTCACTATAACTGTATTTTACAGGAATAACATAATCCTGTTCATCACCAGGGAGATCAAATCTACCTTCTCCATGCGCTAGCCATATACCTAACCTGGAACCAGCCATTGGGCCAAACATGACCGTTTCATTGGGTAGGATATCTACATTGATAAATGATGACTCGAACTTACCAGAGGTGTTGTGTTGCATTTTTGGATGGTTTTGCATTTCAGGGTAAACCCTTTCCAGTTCCATCATAGCCTGGCAACCGTTGCAAACACCAAGGCTCAATGTGTCTTCCCTGTTATAAAAGTCATCGAGCGCCTTTTTCGCTTTCGAATTGAATAGGAAAGATCCGGCCCAGCCTTTTGCAGACCCCAGTACATCGCTATTAGAAAAGCCACCCACGAAAACGATCATTTGTACTTCAGCAAGGTTTTCGCGACCACTCACCAGATCGGTCATGTGTACGTCTTTTACGTCGAAACCTGCCATCCAGAGACTATAGGCCATTTCTCTATCACCATTGACACCTTTTTCCCTGATGATAGCTGCTTTGATTCCAGATTGATCTTTTCTATTTAGATCAATACCAAAAGAGGAAAACTGTCCATCGAATTTCTCCGGAAACACATAAGAAAGTGGTTGTTTCTTGTAGTTGGCATATCGATCTTCTGCGTGGCCAGGCTTGTTTTGCTGTTGATCGAGGAGAAAAGAGCTTTTCATCCAGAGATCTCGCATCTCATTTATGGGCAGTGTTTTTATCCATTTACCTGCGGCAATAGTTAGATTTCTGTCCGCGGTAATATGGCCTAAGATTTTGTATTCCATGCCCAGGTCTTCGAGGATTGCATCAGCAGAGGCATTCACTTGCAAAATCACTCCTGGCCGCTCTGAAAATAGCAACCTGACCACATCTTTCTCATCAAATACATCAAGGTCGATTGCCGCTCCGCCTTGATTATTGGGGAAGTGCATTTCTAATAGCGCCGTGATCAATCCTCCGGATGAGATATCATGTCCGGCGTGTATGGCGTCTTTTTCTATAAGGGTCTGCACCGCTTGAAAGGCTTTTTGAACTACCTCAGGTCTAGCATCAGGTGCTTGATATCCAAGTTCCTGATTGAGTTGAGCAAAGCTGCTTCCTCCTAGCTCGAATCCTGTATGTGAAAAGCTAATGTAGATCAGCTTAGAGTTGTTGGCTGCTATGTCTATAGCGGGATGAACCACTCTTCTGATGTCCTTGACTTCTCCAATAGCACTTACGATGACAGTTCCGGGAGAAAGTACTTTTGATCCGTCAGGATATTTTTGGGTCATTGAGAGAGAATCTTTTCCCGTAGGAATATTGATTCCCAGGTCACATACAAACTCACTGATCTCTTTGACTGCTTGATACAACCGGGCATTTTCGCCGTCGTTTTTGGCTGGCCACATCCAATTGGCACTTAGCGATACTCCTTTTAAGCCATGAGTGAGCGGAGCAAAGACAAGGTTAGTCAAGGCCTCTGTTACGGATAGTCTCGATCCGGTTCCGGCATCAAGTAGGGCAGGGATTGGCGAGTGACCTATTGAGGTTGCCGCACCTTTGTGGTTTTTGAAGTCTAGAGCCATCACTGCCACATTATTCAACGGAACCTGTACTTCGCCAACTGTTTGTTGTACTGCTACTTTCCCTGTGACTGATCTGTCCACTTTGTTGGTGAGCCAATCTTTTGATGCCACAGCCTCCAGCTGCAGTAATTGTTGGATGTAGTCGTCAAAGGAATGGATATGGTAGTTAATCTCCTTTTGGGAGGAGTTGATTACAGAATCCCTGAGAATCGTTTTTGGGGAAGCTCCAAACAGATGATCTAATTTTAGATCAAAGGGTTTTTCACCTCTTTCGTTTTCAAAAATAAGTTCATGATCACCTGTAGACTCACCCACTTCATAGAATGGAGCACGCTCTCTCTCTGATACGTTCTTTAGGTACTCCATTTTTTCCTGGTCGATTACCAACCCCATTCTTTCCTGAGATTCATTGCTCATGAGTTCCTTGTCAGAAAGTGTGGGGTCGCCTTTAGGTAATTTATCCAAGTATATTGTTCCCCCAGAATCTTCCACTAATTCTGATAGGCAGTTTAAGTGCCCACCAGCTCCGTGGTCATGGATGGATACTACAGGGTTTGCGTCTAACTCAGTCATGGCGCGTACGGCATTTGCCACCCGTTTTTGCATTTCCGGATTTGACCTTTGTACCGCATTTAGCTCAATAGCGTTTTCAAACTCACCTGTATTAACGGAAGAC
>JAHCMJ010000435.1 GCA_019192485.1 Cyclobacteriaceae bacterium HetDA_MAG_MS6
GGGGCTGTTTGACGGGCAGGTTGTAGGATCCTTTGAAGTATTTAGGAAGGAGACGGAGGACATCCTGATTCAACCTACTGCAATCGCCGCCTTTGGTGATGGAGCCAGCCGCTTTGTCAACGGAGCTTCGGTAGAGACTACGGGATGGGAAGCTGCTCTGGCCTATCAGGGCCAAAGTGGGGAGTTTACCTACTCCATCAGTGCGAACCTATCGGGCTACAGAGATAAAATTACGGATGTACCCGAGGACTTATGGCCATCATTTCCGGGTAATGAAGAGCAAAATATCATAGGGCAATCCCCAGACGTACTTTTTGGCTATAGGACCAGTGGGATCTTTCAAAATCAAGCGGAAGTCGATGCACACGCCGATCAAGTAGGAGCCAGAGTTGGCGCTTTGAGGTTTGTCGATCTGAACGAAGATGGTGTGATCAACGCGCTGGATCAGGAGTACGGCCCCATAAATGGACTTCCCGATGTGCAATACGGCCTCAATGCCCAGGTAAGCTGGAAAAACTTGGATTTTTCAATGTTTCTCTGGGGAACCATCGGAAGAGAAATAGCTATTGATGTCACCCGTGCGGAACTCTCAGCACTGATCAATGGAGAGAATGGTATGGTAAATACCCTGGATGCGTGGTCACCCACTAATACCGATTCCCACATTCCAGCTATCAGCAATAGCTTGAATCCATTTGGGTTTTCCTTGGACTACAACGTGCGAGACGGAGACTACCTGGCATTACGACAGGTTGTGCTGGGCTATACCCTACCTAGTCAATCGCTGGGTTTTGTATCTAATGCCAGGATCTATGTGCAAGGCGAAAACTTGTTCTGGGGCATCAAAAAAGAGGGGGCCGATGGCTATCCCTTTGCACCATGGAGGATCGAAGATGTAGGAAATTTCCAAACGTCATATCCAAAGCCTTTGCGAATGACTATTGGTTTTACCGCTTCGTTTTAAAATCTTAACTCAGGAAAAATGAAAATTTTAGATTACATAAAATTATTGACACTCGCGCTTCCGATAGGGTTCGTATCCAACAGCTGTAGCGACGAATTTCTTGATTTCACACCACGCGGTGTGATCAGTAGTGAGGAACTAAACACTCCGGCCAACCTGGAGAGGCTTGTCATATCAGCCTATGCGACCCTGGGTAATGATGGACTACTCTCCAATCAATACGGAGACATGTGGGTGCTAGGTAGTGTACGTAGCGACGACGCCTTCAAAGGAGGGGGAGGAATTAGTGATCAGTTATTTGCGCACCATTTCGAAGTTTTCTCTTTGAATACACCTGCCAATGGACATGGTGATCATATGTGGGGGACGCTGTATGCGGCGCTTTCCAGGGTAAACGATGCGCTGGTAAGGCTGCAGGCCGCGCCTACTGAAGGCTATCCCGAGCGCGATCAGCGAATTGCTGAAATGCGATTTTTGAGAGCTCATTATTTCTTTATCCTCAAAATCATTTACAAGTTCCCTGTTTTCGTGGATGAGAATGTCCCCAAAGAAGAGGTGGTCACCGTCTCGAATAGAGTACTGACAGACCAGCAGGGATGGCAGCTGATAGTGGATGAGTTCAGAGCGGCGGTTCAGGGCTTACCTGCTACTCAGGCAGATGAAGGCAGGCCAACCAGCAATGCCGCCAAGGCCTACCTTGCTAAGTCCTTGCTGTACAAAGCTTATGTCCAGGACGACAATCATCAGGTCACGACCATCAATACCACTGAGCTAGAGGAGGTCGTGACCTTGATTGCTGAAATAGAAGCTTCCGGAGAGTATCAATTACACGATGATTACGCCAAAAATTTCTTGCACGAGTTTGAAAGTGGTGTCGAATCTGTTTGGGCGGTGATGAGATCCGTTGATGACGGATCGCCAGAGGGTAGAGGAAACTATTCCACGGGCCTGAACTCTCCGATGATAGCCGGATATGGATGTTGTTCTTTCAATCACGCATCCCAAAATTTTATCAACTCGTTCAAAACCGATGCTGGCGGTCACCCACTGTTTGATACCTTCAACGGTGATCCTCAGATTACAGATGCCACGGATGTCATGGCCAACACCATGGATCCACGCCTGGGCCATACCGTCGGGATCATCGGGATGCCGTGGAAGTACGATCCCGACAGGATATATGATGATACCTATGCCAGAGTGCCAGGCGTATATGGATTTAGCCTGGGCATGAAAGACCAGGAGTTACCCGAGTCTCCAAGCTTCAGGCAATACACGGCATTCTTCTCCATCTCGCGAAACACCGATCAAATCAGGTACGCGGATGTGCTTCTTTGGAAAGCCGAGGCTCTGATCGAACTCAATAGAGTTAATGAGGCATTGCCCTATATCAACCAGATTAGGAATCGTGCAATAAGCACTGAAAGTTTGTCCAGGTTGGCATTTTCTGACGGAAGCCCTACGGGCAACTGGAACGTACAACCCTACACAACTCTAGGCGATCAGGATAATGCTCGCAGGATTCTGAGATACGAGAGGCGAATGGAGTTTGGGTTTGAATCCTAGAGGTTTTTTGATCTCGTCAGATGGGG
>JAHCMJ010000436.1 GCA_019192485.1 Cyclobacteriaceae bacterium HetDA_MAG_MS6
GGCTCATTTATAGCATGGGCGCAATAGGCATAATCTCTAGGTGTCTCCGTGGCATCCAGCCCATGGTGAGACTTGAACCACTGTCGATCTTTGTCTATCAGACTGATCAGGGCAATGGGTGTTTGACAAATGAGAGATGCTATTCTAGTCAAGTCATCAAATGTCTCCTCTGGAAGTGTATCCAATATCTGATAGCTATCGAGCGCTTGTTGCCTATGAGCCTCAGATACAGGTATTGTAGGCTTTATCATTTAGGTAGCTGGTCTAAGTGATAAGAGGTAAAATCCTCTACAACGTTAAATTTACATATTCAACTTATTAAAAGTACATAACTTCCCAAGTTCTTCAAATTTAGATAGCGACAGAATCACAAATATGAGTCGGGATGATACCGAGTGCTTTGATACCCATATCCGCATCTCGGGGTAGTGTATTACCTGTCAGCACTAATGCTGTATCCAATCCGAATTTATTGCCGCCAAGAATATCCGTCAGCAACGTATCCCCCACCATAAGAATCTTGTTTTTATCAACTGTCCCCCCCTGGCCCACTGCATGTTCGTATGCGAAAATGAACATCTGGGCGTCGGGTTTTCCAAACTTGATGAATTTTTTCCCCACAATCTGCTCCACCATATTGGCTAATGCTCCCACAGCGATCGCCACTTCCTTGCCTGAAGTTGGATAAGATCTATCTGTGTTGGATACAATTACCGGGATGTTTCGTTGGCGCAATAAGTTTACGCATTTGTTGACATCATTGCTCCAGTCAAAACCCTCATCATCTAAAAACACCAGCGCTCCTATGTCTTCTGAGAGAGTTAAATCTACGTCTGCAATAGATATGGCATGCAAACCAAGGTCTTCCAGATAGTGTGCAGAAAGCTCCGTCCCAACATAAGCCAGTGTACCGGATGCTACTTTGAGTTTAAGGTATTCGGTCGCCAGCATTCCGGATGAAATGATTTTGTCCTCTGTGATCTGTTTTAGGTCATACTTTTGATAGGATTCAGCCAGTAGTAAAGGACTTCTTGATGCATCATTGGTTAGGATGTAATAGTCAATTTTTCTCTCGTCTAGATACTGAAACATTTCCAGCACACCAGGCAAAAGTCCTTGGTGATTTTTCAGCACACCAAAGGCATCAAAAAAGACCGTCTCATATCGATCGACAATAGTCTTGAAATTTACTTTTTGCATAATATTATAAGTCCAAGGCTTTTAGTAGTCTGTCTTCATCGTAATGTTCCTCTAATTGCGGAAAATAGATGGTATGAGCTTCTTGTTGCAATCGGGTAGCATAAATCTCATGGAAAAAGTAACGACCGTCCTTAATCACGTAATTCAGTATAAAAAAGCGATACGCTTCTTTCAGAAGTTTTATTTCTCTAGCAGTCAATGGATACACCTCATGATAGCTTTTGAGAAAGATCAAAAACCTGTTTTCCATTAAGGGGTCAATACGGTAACTAAACACGGTCCTGTCGCCAATAGAGGAGCAGACTCTGCTGAAAAAATAGAAATCCATTACACGACTGCTCATCCTAAACCAATCGTAATCCCACCTACTAAAAAATCTATAATCACTATTAACAGAGAAGTTGCCGATATTCCAATCTACAAAAACTGGAATAGAGTCAATCTCATCCAGTCCAATCCGATCCACGTTTTCATAAAACAGATCACATTGCTTCCTGATACTTTCAATATGACTTCTGTGCTCAAACTGCCCCTGTTCTGTACCTAGAATCTCAACCAGATGGTCTACGTCATGATGAGTTTGTTTGAAATTGGGGGGCAATGTGTTTCTAACGGTAGTACATGCCTTGTGAAAACTAGCCAGGTCCTGGCCTAGTTTGACAATATTCTCTTCTATCTGAAGTCGATCCGGTCGCTGATCGATTTGTATGGGATTATAAAAAACGACCCAGGCGTCAAGGATACTGTCGGTGTACCTATATGTAAACAGCTGGCCATATTTGGTAAGAGACTTGGCCAGAAAGTTTTCGAATGGCTCAGGGAGGTTGTTTGCTAGCGCATTGATGATGGTGTGATCTTCGAGAAAATGGTCGAACTTCCCAAAGTAAGAGAGTTTGGCAATAATCTTTCCTCCATCTTCAAAAAGAATCCTGTACACATTGTTCGTAGATACTTTTGGACTGAGGTCTTCTATTGCCTTTATCTGCCGAGATCGATCGTAGTCTTCCCATGCCTCTTGGACAATACGGGTAAAATCAATGACTTTTTGCATGCTTATCTATATAATCTCAAAATAGCGTTTGAGTTCCCAATCAGTAACCTGGCTGGCAAACTGTTGTTGTTCCCATTCTCTGGTCATAACAAAGTGCTCAACAAACTCCTTTCCAAAGAGTGTCTGGGCCAGTTTGGAGGCCTTCATTTTACTAACAGCGGTGTGGAGATCTCGTGGAAGCTGCTCAGCACCTGAGAAGTTGTAGGCATTTCCAACTACCTCTTGGGCTTCTAGTGACAACTCTTTTTCAATACCATACAATCCAGAAGCTAAAGCTCCTGCCAT
>JAHCMJ010000437.1 GCA_019192485.1 Cyclobacteriaceae bacterium HetDA_MAG_MS6
GAAATGACGATTGTGGTACAATCTCATGCTGGTTAGTACTTAGTATGATGGGAATATATCCGGATTTACCTGGTAAACCGCAGTATGCACTCAGTACCCCCTTGTTTGATCAAGTAACGATTTCACTTGATCCTAACTTCTATCAAGGAAAAGAGATTGTAATCCAGCACCAGAGTAGTGCAACGACACCTGATCGGAAAACTCGACCTGTGAATTGGAATGGCACTCCGCTAGAATCTCGATTTTTAGAGCACTCGGAGTTAACTAAGGGGGGGACGCTCGTATTTGAGTGATTCCAGCTCCAATAAGATTTACAACCAAACAGAGTAGGCACCAATCATCTGATGTCGTCAACACCCATTATTAACTCATTGCCGAAATCCCACGTTCATCCGGGTAAAAGTCAGTGGTTACTATGTTCTGCAATAAGCAAATCCATCAATTCCTCTGCAGCAACCTTGCCTTTTTCCTTCAAAAAATCCCTGGGTGTATTGTCGCCTAACTCAAAGATCATAGCCGGCATGTCATGTGCTATGTAAAAGTGATTTCGGGAGTAAATGGTGGGTTCCAGCAATTGCGACGGGCTCACCTCAGTGCTTTGCAAGAGCCTTCCCTCAATTCTATTGATCCAGTCATAGACGATCAGGTCAGATGTATTTTTGGTCAGTGCTGAATCTATCGGATAGTAAACATCCTCCCAGGTAGAGTGAAAATCGACTCCGAATACAAAATCTAAGCCCTCTCCAATTTTCTTGGTCAGAAAAGACCTCACAAGCTGGGTCTCCGGCTGATTAAATGAATGCCAGTCTCGATTAAGGTCAATACCTCCCATGCTATGCCTCCAATGTCCATTGTCTACTCCGTCAGGATTCAACAAGGGTATCGCAAAGGTCACAAATTGGTCTCTGAAACTAATAGCTTGCTCCGAATCACCAATGATAGTCTCCATGAAAGACTTCATTGCCAGGAAGCCCGTCACTTCTGGCGGATGTTGTCTGGTTATGATAATCAGTGCCTTTTTGGCCTCTGGATTTCCAACCTGCATCAGATGAATAGGGCGGTTCTCTTTACTTCTACCAAGTGTCTTTGTGACCACATGATCCCTGGTGCTTAGCGATTCCACCCATTCCCTCACTGGTGTAGAGGTATAAAGTTCTTGTGCAGTCACCCAAGTCGGTTTTTCGTCAATTGCAATTGTGATCTCAATACTTTCAGGTGCTCCACTGATACCCAATACCCCTTCTTCTCCAGGATTGATAGGAAGGTATGCTGCACTATCCAATGGCTGGAAATTTTTACCATCACGGCTAATCTTTGGGTAATAGCGATTTCGCGAGTTTTGGTAAGTCAGCTGAATCTTCACCTCCCTCGGGTTTCGAGTCCAAACTTTGAAAGCATACCATGGACTTGAATTGATCGGGGTGTTTTCAGCTGTAATCAATACGGTAAAATGGTTATCTCCATCGGGAGCTACGCCATTTAGCCGTCCTCCCTCAAATTCATTGGTGAAAAAAGTCGTGCTATCCTGAAGAGCCCAAACTCCTTTCCATTGTCTTTGTACGGGTTTGCTAAATGTAGGTGGTACCTCGGTTGCAGCTTGCTCAGGCGATTCAGACGGACTAGGTCCACAGCCAAGTATGAGGCTGACCAGAAATATAAGCACGATCATTTTTTTCATGAGATGAAAATATATAATCGACATGGCAATCGCCAAAAGAGCTAGAAAATGATTTCTAAAAATCTATAGGTCAAATACGGAATCCAACGATCAGAATGTCATCTTGTTGGGTACTTACTCCTTGCCACGCTTTGATCTCCTTCGCAATTTCCGGCTGCTGCTGATCCATAGGGAGATGACTGTTTTCCTGGATAATATTGATAAGTCTCTCACGACCAAAGGCTTTCAGCTCTGGACCTCCTTTTTGATTGATGATACCATCTGTGAAGACATAAAAGGAACGAGGCTTAGAGATATCTACTGATAGCGATCCATATTCATGAATCTGATCATCTAATATACCGATTGGCGATTCATCTCCGTAGATAACATGTGCCTCTCCATCATCGATTTGGAGTAAATCCAGACCTGCTCCGGCATAATCAAGTTTCTTAGCTACAGTATCGATCTTCAATATTCCAAGATCAGCTGCTGTATTGAGTTGAATATTCTCCTTGTCTTTGAACCGAGCCCTGATCTCTCTATGAATAAAATGCAATATGGCCGCAGGAAAATGGACGGAGGAGTCTATGACCAACTTCCTCAGTGCATTCGCGTAGATTCTGGTCATCATGCTAGCTAGATGGCCTCCTCCCCTACAATCGAAGACTGCCAAAAAGATTACTCCACCCTGCCTATGCAACCAATATCCGTCGCCACCCACATTGCCAAGAGGATGATTTAAAACAAAGACTTCACCTAGTGATTGTCTTAGTTGCTGGATATCTGGAAGTAGGTTGATGTAGTTCTTTCTGGCCTGATCCTGGATCTTATTTATTTGAGTGAGCCAGCTATCTTCCTCAGGT
>JAHCMJ010000438.1 GCA_019192485.1 Cyclobacteriaceae bacterium HetDA_MAG_MS6
CTTGATCTGATCAGGACCGTGTAAAAAGAAAGAGCAGCCCCCCATTGCCTTTTTGCTCAGAGGAAACTGCCCATATCTACCGCCAAGAGCATGTTTACCACTAAATACTCGTTCTTATGCTCATCAGAACGAGACCATTGTATCAGCTACTATACAACCACTATGATTAAGATCGTTGTCATCACCGCGAAATACACTGCCACCAAAGAGGTTACAGCAACTTTCTGTGAAGATGTTATTCCTGCTACTTTAATATCCTGTTTTGTACTCATCACTTATTCCTGTTTTCGGCTAGCAAACGGGATGTTGTGCGAATACCCTACCACCTATTGATATTTTTTCTCATTTATATTTACAGATTAACTATTATCAGCATTTGGACCAACCGGTAAATTCAGTTTGTGAAGAAGAGGTATTTAGAGAGATCTACGAAAAGCAATCCACCTCACTAAGGAATTTTTTCTACTACAGCTTTGGAGATTTCGAAAAGGCCAATGATTATGTCCAGGAGGCATTTGTAAAGCTTTGGAACAACTGTAGCAATATTATCTTTTCCAAGGCACGCAGTTACTTGTTTACAGTAGCTAAAAGGCTTTTCTTAGATAGCAAACAAAGAGAACAGGTTGCACTGAAGTTTCGAGAAAGGCAACGACTGGACCTGACTTCTGAATCTCCCGATTTTGTGTTTGAGGAGCAAGAATTCAAGGTGCGTCTTGAAGGTGCAATATCTGCACTACCAGATCGGCAGCGAGAGATTTTTTTGCTCAACCGTATTGATGGGATGCCTTACAAAGAGATAGCGGAAGTAATGGAGGTCAGCATCAAAACCGTCGAGAAGCACATGGCTACGGCCTTGCGGATGCTTAAATCTAATGTAGAAGAACTACTCACGCACAAAATTTAAAAAAAGGTAGGGTTTTTGGCCTGCTGGCCGTTGGCTAATTAGTAATAGACGAATGGAATATGGCGGAACTAGATCACGATAGTAAGCTGGCAAAGTGGATTAGCAAATCCTTGACAGATAGTGATATAAGGGATGTTGCCAATACTAAAGACTTGAGGGCTTATAAGTTGATCCTACGCCATTTGGAGAACATTGAACCAGCGGAAGATCCAGCCGACAGCCTTACCACAATACTTGGCCAGAAAGAGGTATCAAAGCCAAAGGTTATTCAAATGAACCAGACCATTTGGTGGACGGTAGCAGCATGTTTACTCATGACGCTATCAACAGTCGTTTACCTGATGGTGGATTCGACTACCACTTACCAAACGGCTTCAGGAGAAACCAAGAAGATAGCGTTACCCGACGGAACATCCTTTGCCTACCTGGCAGCCTCGTCAGCATTAAGTTTCGATGAGAGTGAATGGACAAATACCAGGGCTATTGAGTTATCAGGTAGAGCTTACTTTGAGGTGGAAAAAGGAGCACCGTTTATTGTTTTATTTGAGTCAGGAAGTGTAGAAGTATTGGGTACCAGGTTTGAAGTAGAATACGACGAGGGCTACACCAACGTCATATGTTTTGAGGGGGCGGTAAGATTGGACAATATCCGATCCAGCCAATCTGTTAACGTCCAATCCGGTGAAGCAGTATCAATGGATGCAAATGGTTTTCGCAAAACTAATATCAGCTCAGAGCAGCCTGCCTGGTTAACCGGATCACACCAATTTGAAAATACGCCGCTGAATCAAGTGATCAATGTTTTGGAAAAGGAATTTGGCATTGAAGTAATCTCTAACACTGTGGATACCGACCAACTCTTCACAGGACAGTTCCCTACAGATAAGCTTGACTTAGCTTGCCAGCTGGTCTTCTCTCCTTTCAACATTCAATATCAAAAAGTCGGAGATCAATTAGTTTTGTCTGTCAACCGGTAAAGTCAGACCATCATCATGCTAATCTTTGATCCGCCAGGTCTCAGGAGAATGGTTCTCCTAGTACTTTTTTTTGCTGTGCTTGACACTGGCGTATATAGTCAACAGAAAAAAAGTGGAAAAATTCCCCTAGACTCCGTTATCATGCAACTAACTGAGTCAGACGGATTATTAATTTCTTATAACCCCGGTATCACTTCGCTTTTTTCAATAGACTCTCAGCTTATTGAAGGGCTTACCTCAAAAGATCTTATTGACTACATATCAAGCAATTATGCGCTATCATTCGAAAAGGTTAAAGACGACTACTACCTCATAAAAAGCACTCGAAAACAATTTTGTATTGAGCTGCAAGAGCAAGAGACAAAAAACAAAATACCGGCAGAAGCTATTCAGCTAATACTGAATCATAAGCCTGTAAAATGTTACGCTGAAAGTAGTAAATTATGTTTTGACTATAGACCGGAATCCGGTGATAGTCTTGAGGTATTCGGTTTAGGATTCCAGAAACAGTCGATTGACCTCAATCAAT
>JAHCMJ010000439.1 GCA_019192485.1 Cyclobacteriaceae bacterium HetDA_MAG_MS6
TGATATATGCGAAAAAAAGATCGGTACTACAGGTATAGTTTTCTTTTGATAGCTTTTAGAATTTGTCAAACTCCGTTCCCATCCATCGGTCCCAGAAGGTGAAGTACAAGCCGTAGTTGTGATTGAAATGTGAGTGGTGAACCGAGTGGTGACTGGCTCCAATTACATGTTTGCGGAAGACCCCTGACCTAGGGTAAATATCTATCCCCAAATGATTGACAATGCTACTAATCGTCATGATCACTAGTAATAGCAATAACACACCATAATGAACAGGCAATACCATTAGGATAAATGCTATCATTAGCATTTGAATAAGTCCCTCGCTAGGGTGAAAGGAAAATGCTGTCCAGGCCGAAGTCTGTAAACTTTTGTGATGCACCTTATGCACCCATTTAAATATCCCTGGTCTATGCATCCATCGGTGCAGCCAATAATACTGCGTTTCATGCAAGAGTAGAGCAGCAGGTATGCTTAGCAGCAAATACAACCATCCGAAATCCTCGATCGAAGTATATAGCCGAGTGTAACCTAAAACCCAGGCTTTCAACATCAATGCCGCGATAATAGCAAAAATAAAAGAGGTGCATATAGACCAAAATATCTCGTATTTAAACTGGGCCGATCCCGGATCTACAGGACTCACCTTCCTTTGTTGCCATCGTTTTCTGACCGGCGAAAAAATGTATTGAAATAAAGCTGCCAGTAGAAAGTATCTAAATACTACGGCAAGAAACAGTATACCTGATAGCTGCCAAAAAGGAAGTCGAGCTAACTCCTCCATAGGGCTAATTTACTGGCTGAGTGTTAAAAACGACCAAAACGAACCGAAAACATGACCGACCAACCACTAAGGTCTTCGTCACTGAGGTTGTTGAGATCAGAGCCCCTAATCCAGCGATAAGAGCTACCAGCTGCCAATCGCAAGCCTGTTGTAATGTTAAATTCTAACTCTGCTGCTGGCTCCACAACGAAAAAAGCGGATTGCTCGATGGTAAAATCCGTATCCAGGTCATTTTGAAAAAAATTCTCATCCGTAACCTGCATTCCTCCGGCTCCAAGCAGTATAGGTATATTGAGATGTATAAGCTCTCTGGTCGCTATGGTTCCGCCAATCAAGACACCTGCATAACCTCCATATAGATTGAGTTTCTTTACCTCTTGGCTACCGGGTATCACTCCATCAAATTCCACGCTTGTAGCCAAACCATAACCGGCCAGACCAAACATATAGCTTCTATTGATCAACAGTCCGCCATAGGCTCCTACTACCAAAGTCCTCTCACCAGCAAAATCTGAAACTTTTAAATCAGCTCCTCCAAAACCATTGAGTTCGTTGTCTTTGCTCAATAGAGACTTTATTTCCCTTGGATCATTCGTATCCATGTACTGTTGTGCCAAGGCTTGCGTCGTGAGCATCAGGAGGTTAGCGGCAAAAAAAAGTTTCATGCGGTCAGAAAACGTACTTAAAAGATATCGCAGCATCCCAAAAACGAGCACGGCCATACCTCATCCCAATAAAGTTAAAATATGGTTTTACATCAAATCCTATGGTGGCTGGTACACTCAACCAGCGATATTCAATTCCAATAATCGCGTCTACCCCCATGACAAAATAACCTTTCTCCTCAAATACAAACTCGGGAGGATCCAGCGAAGTTAAAGTTTTATTCAAATTATCGTATTGCTCAAACCCAAGATGTCCACCCAAACCGTAAAAGGCATAGAAATTTTGGTTGAAAGAGAACTGCATAGGAATGTGTTGGGTGTATAAAAGCGTGGTCTGCATCCCCTCTCGTCTGCCGCTCACTAACAGTTCAATGGCTTCATTTTCTGCTAAGAACTTTTTATAGGTAATCGCCGAAGTATGACCTAACCTCACACCTGCAGACTGAAGATACTCGTCCTGCGCCTGCAATCCTGATACTGACATAATGAGACCCAGGTAAAAGATCGATCTATATCTCATCCCCTAGTCTCTATCTGTAAATATGGGCATTTCTTTAATTGAAATAATCAACTCCCCTCCCTGGGCATCAATGTCTAATTGGCTAAAATCACGATTAGTATTCCCCACAAAACCACTAAGTGAAATCCGCTTATCTGCCAATGTCTCCTTTTGCATCAGCAGCATACTGTTAGGCAGGATCATTTTTTGGTCAGGTCCTTTGATCTCAGTCTTGATATAAGAGGCCTGATCAAGTATTAGATTGATATCTGTAGATTTTCCCGTTATGTAGATAGACTCAAACTCCTTTTCGATACGAGTTAGGAATACGTCACCATAGCTAAAGTCTAATTTGAGATTTTCCTCCACAAAGTCAATTTCCAAATCAGTAAATGTCCCTTGACCTACCACGTGTCTTGCCGTCTCCACGTCGTAGTCA
>JAHCMJ010000440.1 GCA_019192485.1 Cyclobacteriaceae bacterium HetDA_MAG_MS6
TTAGAAAATCATTTGACCCATTTTATCTTCTCTTCAATTGGTCTTCGTCTACCTGCCGGCCACTCGATCTTAGGCATGCCGACATACATAAAACCTAGTAGTCTATCGTCTGTGCCTAGACCAAAAAAAGAATTTGCTTCGGTCCTGTAGGTGATCCCTCCAGAACCCCAATAGCATCCTATTTGATGTGCCGTAGCTGTCAGATACATATTCTGCACCGCACATGCTACAGCCTCTATCTCTTCGATTTCAGGTATTTTACCTTTTAGGTCTCGCTTCATTCCTATTGAAATGATATGTGACGCGAGGAGAGGTTTGGTGGCGAGCTTGTCAAACTTAGCCTCATCAAAAGTACCATCAGCCAAAGCAAGTTCACGATATAATTCCGATTGAAAAGTCGCCAATTTTTGTAGTCCATCTCCTGTGAAGACTGTAAATCTCCAAGGCTCTGTCAAGCCATGAGTGGGTGCCCAGTTGGCATTTTCTAACATCCTCTCAATAATCGAGTCTGGCACTACCTCCCCAGAATAGAGATTGGGGTAAATGGATCTTCGGTTGCGAATGAGCTCGTCTACCTGATCTGTATCGAAAATCATAACATTATTTTGGTTTAAAAAACAGAGGTGATACCATTCATATGATATCACCTCGAAGATAAATTGTCTTTTAAGTACCTAGAAGATAAACCTGGTTTTCTTCTATCCAATGAAGCAAGGCATTTGCCTTTTGATCAATGATTCACGACGATCTTAAAGCTAACTACCGATTTGTTGCTGGAATTGAGATCATAAAAATTCAAAATGTATATTCCTCCTATTACATCGCTTACATCTACCTCGAAAGTCTGATTGAGTCCTTTCTCCACTTTTTCTTCCAAAATAGTTTTTCCAGATCTATCCATAAGTCTCATCATCACGTCATCAGACATCAGCTTCGAATAGTGGACCTGTAGCCTTTCTGAAGTTGGATTAGGATACACGGACAAGTCCTTGAAATACTGCCTGTAGAAACCGAGCTCCTCAATCAACTCTACGGCAATACCCGCTTCCGTAACTAATGCCTCCAGCTCTAAAGTATTGTTCTCAACTCCTCCATCTCCTACATCAAATTCGACAAAAGAAGTAGAGTCCATCGGAATACCCGGATATTGGATATTCAACCTATACCGATCTGCAGGTAGGTTTTCAAAAGTGACCCTACCTTGATCATCGGTCTCTTTATAAGCAAACAAGTCATAGATATCCTCTTCAGGTCGCCCTGAACTCCTGCGCTTACTTAGAGAACAGCCTGCTCGCCGAACTCTTCGTCTGGCCTCGGCTCTGCCTGTGGTCTCTTCTGCAAAATCACTTTCCAAAGTCAATCCTACTTCTCCTCCATCCGGAATTGCCGGCAGGGGTCGAGGTCTCTGTTGCATATCGATGGTATCATCAATATCCGTTCGAAGTGCTAGCACGTCGGCTTCCTCCCAGAAAGGCGTACTCTCAAAATAAGTAGGTAGTAGTCGGACAGAATCCGTCCTATTGTCGCTCAGCGTTCTCAAAAACAAACTATCCGTGCGAATGGCAAAAAGATAGTCTCCCAATCTGATGTCCTCAAAGACAATATCCTCTGGGCCAATGGAAATCACCGGCAAACTATCATAAGGTTGTCCTGGTTCAGTAATCCCTAGTAAAACGGCCTCACCCTCATCTAAACGCGCATCGTTCGCATCCAAGTCCTGATAGATAGGAGTGAAACTGATATCGGCATGGGCATAAACCGTCTGATCTGCTCCTTTTAGGAAGAAATTAGGGTCAAGGGCGCTCATTACCGGACTGGTCGCTCTCACATGGTAGACACCCATATCTTCAAAATTGATACTATCTATTAGATAAGATGTGGCTGTCTCAGCTGTAATAGGGGTATCCTCAAAAAACCATTGGTATTCATTGTTGGCTCCACCAACACTGATGTCCAGCGTCAAGTCTGTTCCTTGAGGAATCTCCTGTACAGTGGCTACGCCTATATCCTGTTGATTAGCAAATGAAAGCCCTGTCACAGATACATTTGGCTCCAGGTCATCAAATTCTAGCCGATTCTCTGTTACATCCAAGGAAGTCAAGTTGGGCATTTGGCTCAGATTTGGAATACCCGTCAGGTTATTGCCACCAAAATCAAGAGTCTCCAGACTTGTAATATCTCTGATCTTACCGGGGACTTCACCTGTAAGTCCACTGCCTTGCAGGTTGACCTGGGTGACTCGATTGTTCAGTATCGTGACCTCAGAGCCCCAACCAGCAATAGGAGCAGAGGTCCAGTTGACAGCCGGAGACCAGTTGTCCCCTCCAGTAGCATCATAAAGCGCTCGCAATGCGGCAGACTCAC
>JAHCMJ010000045.1 GCA_019192485.1 Cyclobacteriaceae bacterium HetDA_MAG_MS6
CCTAAAAAACTAGATCAGATCCAGGTCAGAAATTCACAGAATCAATTAGTAAAGACCGCTTTTTTGAATTACAGTTATTTTAATTCGCTCCAGAGCGATGGCCCCAAATTCAAGCGCCTGAAGCTCGATGGCATCACTGTTGACGATCAAGTCTATTCCTTCGAGTACGAGTTGCCAAACTCCCTACCTGCAAAAGATACATTCAATAAGGACTTTTGGGGATTTTACAACGGGACAGGTAATTCTAGTCATGCAGTTCCTTCTTTTGCCAGGTATGTATACGATTATTACTATGAAATCGAAAATTTGGTAAGGTTTCAAGGGAGTAACCGGAAAAGCAATTTCAATTATGCCAGAGCAGGTGTGTTAAATAAGATCAATTACCCAACAGGTGGATTTACTTCTTTTGAATATGAGTCGAACAAGGCTGCTGTAAACAAGCCAATAAATAATTCGACACTAGACTACAACTATGCATATCTTTCTGATCTACCTGTTGTTGGAACGGCAAACTATCCGCAAACTGTTGTTGGTATTGGACAACAGTTTACGATAACTGACGAGACTCCTCATATCCTTGGTACCTATAACTTCTCGGCCACGATTAATCTGACATGCAGCTACAACTGTTCTGCTTCCACGTCTAGCTCTCCTATTTTAAAAATTACAAACGTCAATACCAATGAAGAACAGACTATGTTCACATACTACAGCCCAGGCTATGGTAGTCAACTTATTACGGCAAACCAAAGTTTGAGTCCTGGAACATACGTCCTGTCAATCTTACCTTATGTAAATGCCCCAGGCAATCCTACTGTTGGCCTAAATGCTACACTCGACAATGCATTTTATGTCGAATACAATGGTAATGTTCAGATACCCGACGATGTCCAAGAGTTTGAGGTTGGTGGTTTGCGGATTAAGCGAATAATTAATAGCGATGGGTTTCAAAATATCAGCGTACGTGAATTCGATTATACTATGCAACGTTATGGTAAAATAGTTTCTTCAGGCGTACTAATGGACCAGCTAGTTTATCATTCTAAGATGGGTTTTTACGATTATACACCGGAAAGTTTTAATCAGGAAATTTCTATTTCTTCTGGTCCTAGCTTGATGACAAATCCTTCGGCACAAGGAATTCATATCGGATATAGTTATGTGAAAGAAACTTTCAAGGGATCAGGAAATGGAAACAATGGGCACATTCTATCAAATTATCATAACTCGGCAAATTCTTATGTGGTTAGACATGTTGGGACGGTTCCGGCAAGTAACCCTGCTAATGGCATTAACAGCAAAATGGAATTAAGGGATGTGAACTATGGAAACGTTTATGTACTAGGTATTCCTCCCTTGGTTTATGACTACAAAAATGGCAGCTTATTAAGTGAATCTATCTTTGATTCATTAGGAAATGAAGTCAGTAGAGTTGAACGGGATTACCTGGATGTGGCTAATTCCACAAACAATACCATCAAAGTACTTTACCAGGGTTCCATCGGAGGACAAGCAGTAACAGGAGGCAATGTACTTGCTGACTTTGCTTACGCTGTGCTAGGTAGAACCACACTTCTTGAAGAAGAAAGACAATACACTTTTTCGGGAATAGATAGCCATCTCAAAACGACCAACTTCCTTTACAACAATCGGAATTTGACAGAAAGTGTGTCAGCTATCACTTCGTCCTCGGGTGGTTCGCCCCCGGTTGTTAAAATCGAATACAAATATCCATTTGATTTTGCCACACCGGCTTACGTTGATCTGGTGGGTAAGAACCGGGTGGCTCAACCCGTGGAAGTGACGACCTACAGAGGTCAGACGCTGGTGACTGGAGGAACTAGGACAGAGTATCAAACCTTTACAGGGGTAGGAGGAAAGTCCTTCAATGAGCCGATCAGAGAGCTAGTTTATAATACGGAATCCCTAGCCTTCGAAGAGCGTCTGACTTATACAGATTACGATAATGAAGGCAATCTGCTAGAGTATCTCTCACCAGATGAAAAGAGGATGGCTTTCAGATGGGGCTATGACAACACTGTGCCGGTGATCAAAGCGGAAGAAGCAGGTAACGGTCTTGATGCTGCTATTCAAAATGCTTTACCAACAGGATACACTTCCCTGGAGCAATTGCTGGACAACCTGGATGATATCGCAACTAATAGTTCAAAAAGATCACTTTGGAGTTCTTTTAACCAGTCTCTGCGCAGTCAACCGGGTATGGAAGACGCCATGATCTATACCTACACCTACAAGCCACTTTTGGGCTTTACCTCAGAAACTGGACCCTCCGGATTAGTCAGGTATTATCAATACGATACGAACAACCGGCTTTATCAGGTCATTGACCAGGATGGGCATGTGGTTAACCAGTATGAGTATAACTACAACTCCACTAACTAAAACAGACGATCATGAAATTGCAAAGAAACACACAATTCAGTTTGATGATAGCGGTTTTGGTTTGCCTGATACTTGCTATTAATAATCAAATCCAGGCACAGGCCATCAGTAATATTGAGAGTAGAACAGCTAAGGTGACCGGGCAAAGTGATCTTTCCACCATCGGTGCGGCTAATGATGTTATGGTGACCAAGCAATACTTTGATGGGCTTGGAAGACCTGTTCAGCATATTTCCAGGTGGGGAGCTCCTGATCTAAATGACCTGGTGACCCCAACAGCATATGACCAGTATGGCAGGCAAAGTAAGCAGTATCTACCGTATGTTAATGCCGGATCGCAAACGGGTGCCTACCAGTCCGCATGGGATAGCCATATCAATACCTTTTATGATAACACGACTAACAAGACCGTGACAACCAATTACTATTGGTCGGAGACGGAGTTTGAATCTTCACCGCTCAATCGTGTGCTCAAGTCCTATGCTCCAGGAGCTCCCTGGACTCGGACGTCTGGGAATAAGCCTGCGACTTTTGCCTACCGACCGAATACTCAAGGTGCAGGGTTAGACAACATAGATCATTTTGAGATTGCCAATAACGCAGGCCAAACGATAACTCGCCTTGGATACTACTCAGCAAACGAGCTATGGGTGACCACTTCAACAGATGAAAATGGAAGTGAAATGTTAGAATTTAAGGACAAAGAAGGCCGCCTGGTTGCCAAGAAGTCAGAAGTGTCTTCCGGTACTTTTGCAACGACATACTATTTGTATGATGACTATAGCAGCTTGACGTTCGTGATCCCTCCCGAAGCTGTAAGCTTAGCATCAAGTAATTGGTCACAGCTAAACGATGGTATCTTTCGGAAAAACTGGCTTTTCCGCTACCAATATGACGGACGTCGCAGGATGGTGGAAAAACAAGTGCCTGGAGCAGAGCCCGTATTCATGGTATATGATGAAAGAGATCGCTTGGTGCTCACGCAGGATGGTAATCAACGAGATGTACAGCTGGTGTCAGGTACCAATCTTGCTGTTGATGTTTACGAGGGGAAATCCTACCAAATCGAAAGCGGAGGGACTGTGACTTTGCAAGACGGTTTTGTTTTCAGCTCATCAGGAACGAATTCCTTTCAAGTATCAGAAAGTGTTGATAATCAGCGTTGGACTTTCACTAAATATGATCATTTGAATAGACCGGTGATGACCGGCATTGTGGAAATACCGGGAGACAGGTCTACAGTGCAAGCTTTGGTTAGTAGTCATGCCGACTTAGTGGAAGAATATACCGGATCTGGAACCTTGTATGGATATAACAATACAGGATATCCTACTCAGGTGACTTCAGAGAATTTGCTTACCGTGACTTATTATGACCACTATGATTTCAAAGCAGATCAGAGCTGGCCAGGAGCACTGAACCACACAACGAATGCTCCTCAGACCATTGCCAAAGGACTGACAACGGGTTCATTGACCCGAGTATTAGGCACCAATACCATGTTGAGAGGGATCAGCTACTATGATGGTCGCTACCGGGTCCTGGCAAGCATTTTTGAGAATCAAAAAGGCGGTACCGACAAGGTGGAGACAACCTATCACAACGTAGTACACGATCGGGTGGAAAGCGTGAAGACCACCCATGATATTAGCGGTCAGAGCACCGTCACTGTAAATGAGCGGTATGAATATGATCACATGGATCGTGTATTGCGGGTGTATCACAAAATCAATAGCGATCCGGAACAATTGATTGTAGAAAATGAGTACAACCCGATAGGTCAACTGGTTGAAAAAGACCTGCATGCCGGATTGCAATCTGTGGACTACCGATACAATGAAAGAGGTTGGTTGACTACGATCAATTCCGGTGAATCTTTTGATGAAGGCAATGATGTCTTTGGTATGCGATTGATGTACGAGGATGCCCCCTCAGGACATCAACAATATAGTGGTAACATAGGAGCCATGAAATGGAGATCCCTGGATGGCAATGGAGTAGGAGAGAAGCAGCAATACGATTTTACCTATGATAAGATGAATCGGCTGAGCAAAGCTGAATTTCTCAACCTGGATGACAATACCAAAAACAATCGCTATACGGTGGATGGCCCTGCCGGAGCTATCGAGTATGACCTAAATGGCAATATCGAAAAACTGAGGCGGAATGGTGAAGTGGGAGGGGTGGCTCAGGTACTAGATAATCTTACTTATACCTATGCTTCAGGAAATCAGTTAAGCAATGTGAGCGACGGAGGTAATACCAGTGCAGGCTTTGAGGATGTAGTAAATACAATTGACTATACTTACGATGCCAATGGTAATATGAACAGTGATTTGAACAAAAGTATTTCCACCATCAATTACAATCACATGAACCTACCCGAGCTGGTCGCTATCAGTACCGGTCAGGTCGGTTATACCTATGATGCCCTGGGTACTAAGCTGAGCAAAAGCTCAACGACTACCACAGATTACATTGGCTTGTTTCAGTATGAGGAGAACTCACTCAAACATATTTTTCATGAAGAGGGTAGAGTGGTGAAAATTGGAAACAACTGGGTGTATCATTACGATATCAAGGATCACCTGGGTAACAGCAGAGTGACCATAGATGAAAACCTAACCACGAATACGGTTGGGGTCTTGGAAACTACTACTAGAAACTTTGATGACGGAGTGATTATGCCTTCTGATAATGGCACCTTTAATTCGGCTAATCCCTATTCTGGTACGCGCTCCTGGAGACTATATGAGGATTCCGACTACATTACCATCGATGTTTCTACGGGGGATCAGGTGTCTGCCTCGGTCTGGACCAAAGAAGCGCCCAGTGCAAATGCTCGGTTAAGAGTATCCTTTTATCCGGCAGGCAGTACCAATAGCACCACCCTTTCCTCGACCGACAACAGCGCTGCTGACAACGTTTGGCAACAGCTTCAGTCCGGCTCCCACACCATAACCGAGGCAGGCCAGGTACGTATCACCATATATGAGACTTCTGAGGCCAGTGCTTACTTTGATGACTTGGTGATCAGTCATAACAAAACAGTTTCCATCGTGACCGGAGCTATCCAGCGGGATGATTACTACCCTTTCGGTATGAGCTTTAATAGCTACACTAGTGGAACAGAAAATCTCTACAAACTGACTGGAAATGAAGAGCAAAAAGAGTGGTCGACCTATGACTTTAATGCGAGAATGTATGACGTAGCTATAGGCAGATTTAACTCTATTGATCCGCTTGCAGATGTTACACAAGAGTCCTGGAATCCTTATCACTCCAACTATAACAATCCGTTAAAGTTTACTGACCCGACCGGATATATGCCTGAATACAATAGTAATACAACATCTATTCAATCTTCATTTATTGCTCCGGATGGCACAATTTTAGATGTAAGAGATGATGGCGATAACAATATATATTTAATTCATTGTCTTGCTTGTTGGAATCCATCTGGTGACGAGAATGATAAGGATGGATTGGCTAAAATCGGGCAGACACCTGAGCCTGCAACATTGAAATCTAAAGTGGGTAAAAATCTTTATACAAAAGAAGTGTATGACTTCATTTTTGATGAAGGTGAGCGTCTTTCGATTCAGCCATTTGTTTTTGGTAGGGATGCTTTTGAGGCAATAAAAGAGTTGATGAAAAGCCGTGATCAACAAATCAAGCTTCTGGAAAAAATAAAACTTCTAAGGATAAAAATGTTATGGGCTCAGATTAAACTAATTAGGAACGGAGATATGATTACCTTACATAATCTGAGAAAAGAAAATAGTGCTCTGAACAAGTTGCTTAAGTATGAATTAGGACTTTTATCTTGGCGTTTTGGAAAATCTTCAGGCCCAGCATTTGATGTGGCTATTGATCAGTTAGAAAGGGAAATTCAAGGCTTTATAGAAGAAGACTTCGACTCAGGGAGAGAGGAGATCATTCAATCCCACAACATAAAAATTAAGGCTTTATGGGATTCAGTTAATGAAAATAGATAAGAAGTCAAGAAATCAGAAAACATGTTTGCAAGCCTGTAAATCATAATTCATTTCGCTCGAGACCTAGCTAACTCATTAATATGAGTATTTCATGAGAATAACAGAGATTTGAAAAGAATATTGGTTCTTCTGGTAGCAATAGCGCTACTTAGATTTCTTAGTTTAATATACGATTATCAATTTGGGCCGTTTTACATAAATTCATATGGTTCGCTCGATCCCTTTTGGCTGCATGTGATAGATCTATGTTTATTTAGCCCTATAATTGAAGAAATGGGCTTTAGATACCATTTATCCAACAGAAATGTTAATAGTTTGATATTATCTATCTCATTTCTTATACCGATTGTAATATTATTCTTTTTTAAGGTAGTGTTCGATTTTGAAGGCTCGATTGTGTTTAAGCTAATTCTTACTATTGTGATTGCGTTAATCTCATATTTTGGTTTCACTAAACGCTTTGCAGGATCAGAGTTGAAAAACTCAAGTACGTCTTTGCATCTAATAGCAATGTCTTTCGTCTTTGCAATTGTTCATATTAATTCTATAAAAAATGAGCTTATCTTGGACCAACTACTGTTTGTTGTCCCTTTGTTTTTTTTAGGTTTAGTACTAGGTCTGATAAGAATTAAATATGGTATTCAGTATGCGATTCTGGCTCATATTTTATATAACCTACCAACTGCAATTACATGGTATTTAATGATTAGCTAGTCCTCTTGCTGGCGCACGCTTTCCCGCCCTCCTCTAGCGCAAGCGCAATGTCGTTAAGTTAAGATCATATTCCTTTAGAGTTTATGATTTTACTTCACCTTCTTGATAAGGTTTTAGGTCTATGGCAGTAAATTAGATATAACAAAAGCACGTGTTAAACAATTCGCGCCTAATACCCATCCCAAAGCACCTGTCGGAACACTTCAACGAGTAAAATTTGATAATGCTATTCCGGGGCCAAAAGGGTTTAAACGATTACCAACCCAACAAGAACTTGATATTTTAAATAGCTTTTTTAAGTAAGATATGGAATTAGATAAGGCAATTAAACTCTTTAGCTCTTTTCTAAATGTTGTATGGCCGGTTATTCAACCGCTGCTGAAGGAAAGGGACTATACTTCAGATGAAGAATCAATTAACGACTGGCTTCAAAGTAATTGGGAGTTACTTGTAGAAAGGAAAGTATTAAATAGTAACGAGTATTTAGAGGCCTATGGAGATGGAGCAGATTTTAATGGTGCCAGTAGTAGAATAACGGACATTGACTCATTACCAACACACAGGATTATTGTAAGGTCTCTAAGCGGCAACACTTTAGTAGATGTTTTAAATGATGAAAAAGTTCAAGTCAATATCAATTTAGTATTTGATGGACTTGTAGGGTTTGAAAATGGGTTTTATACAAATAAACCTAATTTTAATTATGTTTTATTAAAAGATGAAGATAATGGAGTTGAAAGAGTAGTTTTGCTTGATGATGTAAACTTTGAAATACAGAAATTATAATGTTATGTAAATGAAGTAAGTAGTGCTTCCTACCCTTCTGAGGCAGATTTAATGCTGACTCCTATTGCTATGGTCAGAGGTCCGAGTTCATGGATTGCGAGAGGAGTATTTAAGCAACTAGATAAAAGTATCCAGAAGAAGTTCGTTAACGCAATGAACAAAGGAATGGTCTCTCCAAAAGGTCAACAAGGTATCATAAAGTTATCTCCAACAGAAGACTTAGCGAAACAAGGATATACTCATAAACTGAAGATTCTTGGTAAAGGAGGGGATTTAAGAATTTATGGAAAACAGCTCGATAATGGACATATAGTTTTTGATCGTTTAACTGGACATTAAAAAGATGGATATATATAATTTACTCGATGAGTATAACAGTCAACAAGATCTCAGTAAGATTATCGAATCATTAAGAAGCGATATAGATGAAAATAAGGACTTGTTAGAAGAATTAGAAATTGAAAATGTCGAACGTCTAGATTTAAGGCACACTGAGACATCATTGGTATTTTATAAACTAAATAATCAGGATCTATCAATAAAATATACTTTCAAAGTATTCAAAGATCAAAGTGTCATTCCAGTAGGTACTTATGAATACTTTATGTCCTTAAAAAGGGAATTTGTTGATGAATTTTTCATCTTGAAGTAATCTAAGTTAGGTTTACCTCCCCCGCCTAGGCTTAGGATATTTACAAAAAAGGCAGCCACTTCGTACCCCCATCAGGGGGTGAAAATTTGACACATTTCGTACCCCTCAGAGTCACCTGTAAGGGATTCTGAGTTACAAGGGAGTTATTTTTACTAGAGTTCGCACATCGTATTCATATATAAGTGATGGGTTTTATTTTGTGACCTTCACCTGTTATCGATGACTCAGTTTACTGCAGGAATCTAATATTTATGATTACCAGTGATTTTGGTTTTCTAAGTTCCAAGTGGTCTCAGAGTCCTCTAGGAGTGACTCTACCCATCCCTCAGAGTCACCTGTAAGGGACTCTGAGTTACAAGGGAGTTATTTTTACTAGAGTTCGCACATCGTATTCATATATAAGTGATGGGTTTTATTTTGTGACATTCATCTGTTATCGATGACTCAGTTTACTGCAGGAATCTTTTATGGCTTCCTGCGATTTTGGTTTTCTAAATCCCAAGCGGTCTCAGAGTCCTCTACGAGTGACTCTGAGTAGAAAAAAACTCTACCCCATTTCTTCCAAAATCTATATTTAACCCGCAAGCTTTTCATCGACTTGGCATCTAACAGGATGAAACAACTATCAAGTCATGAGAGAAAAAATCTTTTTACTGCTTTTTACCTGTTTGTTGTTCGTATCTTGTGATACTGGCAATTATCCCAATACAGGCGGAGATATAGGCGATATGGGTCAAGAGGCCATCCTTGCTACTTTCGACGGTAAAATTGACCTGACGAGTCTCGCTAATTATGCCGATCAGGAAGTTCCTAACTATATCAACAAAGACAATACTGAAGAAAATGTCATTACAGACCTGGGTGCTACACTTGGCCGCGTCCTATTTTATGACAAGAATCTGTCGGTAGACAATTCGATCTCATGCGCTAGTTGTCATCAGCAAGCTTTTGCCTTTAGCGATGGTGACGCAGCCTCCACTGGCGTTAATGGTACTACGGGACGTCACTCTATGCGGCTGGTCAATACCAGGTTCGCAGATGAGGGCCGCTTCTTTTGGGATGAGCGTGCCAGCAGTTTGGAGGAGCAAACCACTCAACCTATTCAGGATCACATTGAGATGGGCTTTAGTGGAGAAGATGGCAATGATGACATCATCGGACTTTGTACCAAACTGGAGGATATCGGCTACTACCAGGAGCTGTTTAAGCATGTTTATGGCGATTCTGAGGTAACAGAGGCACGCGTTCAGCAAGCATTGGCACAATTCATCAGAAGTATTCAATCTTTTGATTCGAAGTATGATCAGGGGCTAAGTAGCCCCAGAGATGAAGATGACGACTTTTCAAACTTTACCAGCCTGGAAAATGAAGGCAAGAGTCTATTTATGCAAAGATCCGACTTCAACAACAATGGCGTTCGAGTAGGAGGTGGGCTAGGTTGCAATGCTTGTCATAGGGCACCTGAGTTTGATATAGACCCTAACAGTAGAAATAATGGAATTATCGCCTCCCTCAGTGGAAATGGAGCGGATCCGGAGGTGACACGTTCACCATCTCTTAGGGATCTTTTTAACGTCAGTGGTCGAGCCAACGGACCTTTTATGCACAATGGATTTTCGGAAGATTTTGAAGATGTATTGGAGCATTACAATGACATCGCCAATGTAGAAGGCCTGGATCGGCGACTTGCTCCTCGCGGGAATCCTCAAAATCTGGCCATGACTGAACAGGAGAAAGATGCCATCACGGCCTTCATCATGACGCTGAGCGGATCAAATATTTACGTTGATGAAAAATGGTCAGACCCATTTGAAGAGTGATCAGGCTAATACCTGATTAAAAGAGGGTCCTTTTATTTCGTGGAGGTAGATTGACGAGAAGCGATGAAGTCTTTGATTAACGCTTTGTAGGGAATGTCAAGCCAACTCAAAACCCGATCAGCTATAAACATCAAAAGGCCCAAGACCAGAAAAGGCCTCAAAAACTGAAAGATAGCCAGTCCGAAAACTTTGATTTCTTCAGCGATGTTGCAGGCCACCTCAGAATCTATCGATAAACCCCAAGGTTCACTTTGGGCTGCCAAGAGGTAAAAAGTCAAGTAGGTAGCAAACAGCGAAATAGCTAAAGCCAATAAGCCATTGGTGATGGGCTTAAACCATTTTAGGGAAGCGTCAGATGTCGAGGTAGTGTTTCCTGTCTTCATCAAAAAGTGTATTTGAACAGTCAGGCATGAATTTATTGTTTTTGGATTTTTTTTCAAAACTCTTGAATTAAAAAACGCTGATCAGACCAATGAAATACTTACTTCAGTTATTACGATATGTCTATTTTTAATTGATGCAGTTACGAAGGAGTTCATGTTTTCAATAGCCCACTTGGACCCAGCAATTTGCTTATAATTGCCTAACCAAAATCAGACGATTTTTTTTTTGGAATCTTCACCCTCAAGAGTACAATTGATCAATATTAAAGACGAAAAGGTCTTTGAGCAGATATTTCGTGAGCACTATTCGGTACTGGCCGGATTTGCGCTGAAATACCTCCACGATCCTGATTTGTCTGAGGAAATTGTACAAGAGATGTTTAGCAACTTGTGGATCAAATCCGACGTCATCGAAGTGCGCACCTCGATCAAATCGTATCTCTATGGGGCTGTTCGAAATGCCTGTCTGAATTACATCAAGCATCAGAAGATCGAGGAGAAATATGCAGACCATGTTAAACTGACCATTTCGTCAGTCAAAGAGACGGATTTCTTGGAATTAGATGAACTCCAGCAACGGATTGCTGAGGCCATGGACAAAATTCCCGATAAGTGCAGGGAAATTTTCGAACTCAGCAGGTATGAAGGTAAAAAGTACAAGGAAATAGCAGAGGAACTGGGACTCTCGCAAAAGACCGTAGAGAATCAAATGGGTAAAGCTCTGAGAATTTTAAGGGATGAATTGGGAGATTACTTACCAGCACTTTGGTGGTTAATTTTTTTTTATGGGGGTAAAATCTAGATTGATTGTCGATTAAATAGGAGATGAAAAAAACGCCGGATAACATACCATCTGATGAACTGCTAGTCAGGTATCTCGCAAATGAGGTTTTGGAGGTAGAGCAGAGAGTTGTCGATTCTTGGAGAATGTTGTCTGCTGAAAATGAATCCTATTTTCAACGTATTCGTGTCGTTTGGCTGGATACAGGTCAAGTGTCAGCTAAAGAAAGTGACCATCAGTTTGATGTCGATGCTGCTTGGGAAAATGTATTGTCACGCAAAGAGGCTGCTGAGGATGAACCTACCAGCGCTCAAAAATATTTCAATTGGATTGTTAGAATAGCAGCTGTAGTGGCTTTAGTTTGGGGTGGTAAGATAGTGCTGAGTATGTTAGAGTCTACACCGGCGCAGGAGATCGTATTCGTTGCTGATCTTGCAAAGGAAGAATTGACGCTACAAGACAGTTCTTTCATCGCGCTCAGTGCAGGAAGTAAGTTGTCCTATCCAGAGCAATTTGGAGACCAAAGGAGGGTCAAACTCCAGGGAAAGGCATTCTTCAACGTTCACCACGATTCGGAAAGACCATTTGTGATTGAGGTAGGACAGACATCGGTAACCGTATTGGGTACTTCTTTTTACGTGCATGAGGATGATCTGAAGCATATGGTCCAGGTATTTGTCAAATCAGGTAAGGTGCGTTTTGCCACAGCTGAAGATGAGATAACATTGGCAGCTGGTGAAAGTGCCTCATTTCAGACTTTGGATCAAAGGATTACAAAAATCACCCCCGAACCTTCCGGCGTTGACTTCTTCTGGTACACGGGCAAACTGCAATTCTCCGACCAGAAGCTCTCCCAAGTCGTCGATGTTCTACAGCGGGCATACGGCCGATCAGTCATCGTAAGTAATGATGAGCTGTCTAACTGCAGCATTACTGTCGCCTTTGAAAACAATTCTTTAGAAAGCATTCTGGAGATCATCGCACTGACAATGAAGTCCCAATGGAGTCGACAGGACGATCAGTTCATCTTAAGCGGATCAGGATGCGCAGGACCCTAGTTATTTCTCTTTTTTTCATAGCATCACTGGCGACTTTTGCTCAGAGCTTGCTGATGCAACCTATCTCAGTATCGCTAAAGGGTCAGACTATTCCTCAAGCCCTAAGTGAAATTGAGAGAGCCTCCGGGGTTCGATTTTCATACAATCCAGACCTTATTTCAGCGGATAATGTCGAGGCTACGTTTGACGAGGTAGCATTGATAAAAGTGCTCCAGGAAGTTGTAGGTACTGATATAGAATTGAAAACACGAGGTAGCTATGTAATCATATTAGCAAAAAACCCAAATGAATTGCCTAGACCGCAGCGATTTCAGTTGGCAGGTGAGATTATAGATGATGCAACGGGTGAAAAGATACCTTATACCACGATCTACGAGGTGGATAAGCTGACTACGTCACTTTCCGATTTGGAAGGTAACTATGCTATTTCTTTTGCTACCAGAAGAAAAATTGCCTACGTCGCCATATCCAAGGAGAACTACCAAGACACTATAATTAGGGTAGATAAGAAAAATCCATTTCCAAAGCTACTCAAACTGAAACCTCTAAATAAGAGTAAAGCGAGTCAGGTAGAATTCAAGCCGGTAACGGATAAAAGTCAAATAGCAACGTGGCTTGTTGGTGACAGAACGCAAAAGGCGAATAGGAATGTGGACATGGATGAGACAAGATTCTTGCAGGTATCCTTGGTGCCTGGTTTGGGGACTAATGGTACTCTAAATGGAGCTATCACCAATAGGTTTTCACTCAATATCATAGCTGGTTATACCGGCGAGATCACCGGGCTAGAGCTCGGCGGGTTTGGCCATGTGGTGAAAGGTGATGTCAAAGGAACACAAATGGCCGGATTTGCCAACATCATTGGAGGCAGTACCAATGGAGCCCAGATTGCCGGTTTCATCAATACCAATAATGGTCCCATTACAGGTTTGCAGTTGGCAGGTTTTATAAATATCACACCTGAAAGTACACAGGGTACCCAAGTGGCTGGTTTTGTCAATCATAGCAAAGACGTAAAAGGCTTACAGATGGCTGGTTTCTTAAATCTAGGTAAAGACACTAAAGGCATGCAGCTTGCAGGTTTTGCTGGTACCGGTAGTAAAGTGAAGGGTGCTCAGGTCTCTGGTTTTTTTAATGCTTCCCGGAAAATTAACGGCCTTCAGTTAGCTGGCTTTTTGAATGTAAGCCAGGGAGAGGTCAAAGGTGCGCAGGTAGCTGGTTTTCTAAATATAGCGGACTCAGTAAGAGGACTGCAATTTGGTGTGATCAACATAGCCAGAAAAATAGAGAAAGGGGCAGCTGTTGGCATTATTAACATTGTGAAAGATGGCTACATCCATGGAGCCATTAGCGCAAATGATCTGATGCCTATAAACTTGTCGTTTTTAAGCGGAACGAATAAGTTTTATTCTATCCTTTCAGGAGGCATCAAGCCTGGTACTAATGGCATCTGGTCTTACGGCGTAGGATTAGGGACACAGTTTCACACTAAGAAGAATTGGTTCAGCGCCATTGAGTTGGGTACTCATTATATCCAGCCTCTGGACGAAAACCTGGAGGGATTATTTTTAGACAACCGATTGAAAGTGCTTTTAGGTTTTGATATTAATAAAAGACTTGCAGTCACTGGAGGTCCCGTGCTCCACTATTTTCTGACTGATCAACCCAAAGAGGTTCATCCATTTTTGTCAGATATAGGAAATAATACTTTCCTCAATCGCCAATCAGGAGATCATACCCATAAACTTTGGATGGGTTATCACATTGACTTTAGGTTTTGATGGAATTAACGGACTGAGAAAGATATTTTTTAAAGTCTAAGTAGCTTTCTTTGCGATAATCCAAGAAGTTTAAATGCTAGCTACTGCTAATCTTAGGTTTCAATACAATAATAGCAAGACGTTCAATTTTCAAGATCTTGAGATTGGTGATGGAGAGCATCTCCTTTTGGTAGGACCCTCGGGTATTGGAAAGACTACATTGCTGCATTTGCTGGGAGGGCTGTTAAAACCCCTGTCTGGTGGCATAAAAATTGCCGAAACGGATATTACACAGTTATCAACCATTCAGCTTGATCATTTTCGTGGCCAACACCTAGGTTTCGTCTTTCAGAAAAGTCATTTTGTCAATTCACTGTCGGTGCTAGAAAACCTGCTACTCATTCAAAGTCTGGCTAGTAGAAAAGTAGACAGAACGGTAGCTTTCGATTTGCTGAAAAAATTGGATATAGCAGATCAAGCCTCAATGAAGGTGATGAAACTAAGTCAGGGTCAGCAACAACGTGCTTCCATCGCCATGGCCCTAATCAATCGACCTGCGGTCGTGCTAGCGGACGAACCGACCTCTAGCCTTGATGATTCCAATTGTACGAAGGTGATGCAATTGCTTAGAGATCAGTGCGATATAAACGACTCGCATCTAGTGGTCATCACTCATGATCAACGTGTTATATCTGGTTTTGAAAAAGTAGTATCATTATGAATATGCTTCTACTTAGTTGGAAGAATGTTGTAGCCAGACCTTTGTCATCAGCTTTGAGTATCCTTCTGATAGCCTTGGGTGTCGGGTTGATCTCAATGATTATACTGCTAGGAAGTCAGATTCAAGAGAAGTTTGAACAAAACATGAAGGGCGTGGATATGGTAGTAGGAGCGAAAGGTAGCCCTCTACAGTTGATTCTATCTGCGGTCTTTCAAATCGACTCACCTACTGGGAATATTCCGATTTCCGCTGTCGAGCAGCTCACCAAAAATCGACTAGTAGCAAATACTATCCCATTGTCATATGGAGATACGTTCCAAGGCCACAGAATTGTTGGTACAGATAGTAGCTATATCGGATTATTTGATGCTGAGGTCTTGCACGGCAGGGTGTGGAATACTCCTATGGAGGTTACTCTCGGAGCGGAAGTGGCCGAAAGGCTGGACCTGGATATTGGTGATCAATTTTTGGGCGCTCATGGATTGCAGGAGGGCGGAGAAGATCACGAAGAAGCAGCGTATAGTGTTGTAGGTATTTTAGGTAGAACAAATGCCGTCATTGATCAACTAATCGTGACCGACACAGAAAGTGTGTGGCAAGTCCACCATCACGAAGAAAATCAAGAGGGCGAAAGAGAGATAACAGCCCTTTTAGTGAAGTTCAGAAGCCCTATGGGCTTGGTTACCTTACCTCGTAAAATCAACCAGAATACCAATTTGCAGGCAGCCGTGCCAGCATTTGAGATAAGTAGACTTGTTGGGTTATTGGGTATGGGTATCGATACCGTAAGCGTGATTGGTATCATCATCATCGTTATGGCCGGCGTCAGTATGTTTATCAGTTTGTATTCCGCACTCAACGACAGGCGGTATGAGATGGCGCTCATGCGATGCTATGGTGCCTCAGCTTTCAAGCTAGTTCGATTGGTAATCAACGAGAGTTTACTGGTGACAATAGCGGGGTTGATGATGGGTCTTGTATTAAGTAGGTTAGGAGTAGTTATTATTTCAGCGATTTCCGAAAGCTCGTATCATTATGCGCTAGACCAACTCAGTATTATCCCCGAAGAGTTACGGCTATTGGCTTTTACACTTTTAACTGGTTTGGTCGCTGCAATCATACCTGCCATTCAAGTATATCAGGTCAATATATCCAAAAACCTGAGTAATAGTTGAATTTTTGGATTACTCACTAATCAGCTAAAGATTGCGACACCACATGCCTCAACATAGTGAATCGAGCTTACCATCTAGCCTGGGTGTAAACCCTGACAACGAGTCTGGGCCAATGAAAGTGCATGCTATTGCCTGTCCGCGATGAAAGGTAATGTCGTCATATTGGCTGTGTGCGCAGCTCCATGACGACATCAGGATATTTGCAAAAAAAGGTGGTGGGTGCTCGCAGGTAAGTCAGTTATGCCGCTATCTTTTTCAGGTTAGCCGTTAGATTTTTAGACAGGTCGATTAGATTCCGTTTGGCTAATCTTTTTATTTGAAACTTTCCATACAACCAATTTAATACTAACCCTTTGAATCCGCCGATAGAGTCATATCTTACAGTGAATATGACGGTGGTTTGATTGAAATCTGCAGGATGTAACTCATATGAAGTATGCATCATACCTACAGGAAATAGTCGAGAGCCAGGGGACTTATGTGCTGTTGTATTCCAGTCAAGAATCTTGTTTTGAAGGCATTGCATACTCGAAAATGCAAGCTTCTTTTTGGCGCAGCCCTGGCTATTGTATATAAATTTCTGAATAGTCTTTGCAGGCTTATTTGGTACGCCTATTGAGGACACCAGGTCCCATGTGCTTTCCCAATTCGCTTTGACCTTTTTTTTGACTGTGACTTTCATTGAGCTGTTCGTTTAGGTTGGTTATTCTTATGGTACAAATGAAGGATTGTGATACCTATAATTCAATAGGTATAGGATGACAAATAGTAGACAAGCTTGCGGTGGATTTTTGGATTTTTGTGGATTGAAAGAAAAATCACTTATTTCGTTGTTCGAAAATCAACAACCAATTCATGCTGTCAGCATTTCAGGAGACCAAGCTTCGGCTATTTTTTGATATCCTCGATTTTGACCAAAACGGGTTTATTGAACAAGATGACTTCAAGGCAATAGGTGAAAATATCTGTCTAATGGCTGATATAGACCATAATCATCCTTTTCACCCAATGATCATGGCAGCCAGCAAAAAAGCGTGGGAGGACCTGTATGCCTATATCGATCAAAATAGGGATGATAAGGCATCGATTTACGAGTGGCTACATTATGCTGATAATAAAATTGTCAATTGCGGTAAGGATGACTATGAGAAATACTTGAGCAAAGTTGTAGATCACATGTTTATCATGTTTGATCAAAATCATGACAACTTTATTTCACTCAAGGAGTATTTGGATCTTTTTATGACTTTCCGATTAGAGGTTCGGTATTCAGCTAAAGCTTTTGCCAAACTCGACCTTGATCGGGACGAGTTAATTAGCCGAGATGAATTGCATGAAGCTGTGGAGCAGTTTTTTCGAAGTGATAATTCGGGAGATAAAGGCAACTGGCTTTTTGGTGCCTGGGAAGTTCGTGATATTTAGATAAAAGAAACTGTCTCAAAAGTTGTCATTTCGACCACCAGGAATAAATCTCACATCTTTAGCGCACTGAATATCAATGTCTTGAGATTTATTTCTAGATTCCTCGAAATTACCGGGTCCTGAAGGTCTTTTTTTATCTTTTGAGACAGCTTTTCTGGTTGATCCTAGGTATTTGAATTAAGACTCAGTTACGACCACTTTTTCCATCACATCACCTTGTCTAATGTCGTCTATTACCTCAAGTCCTTCGTAGACTTTCCCAAAGACCGTATGGTTTCGGTCCAAGTGCGCCGTATTTTGTCTGCTATGGCAAATGAAGAACTGCGATCCTCCCGTATTTCGTCCGGCGTGAGCCATTGATAAGACTCCTCTATCATGGTATTGATTATCTCCATCAAGTTCACAGTCAATTTGATACCCAGGCCCACCTGCACCAGTGCCATCGGGGCAACCTCCCTGAACAACAAAATCTGGGATCACCCGGTGAAAGGTGAGTCCATCATAATACCCATGTTCTGCAAGATCAATAAAATTTTTTACCGTGTTTGGTGCATCATCCGCGAAGAATTTGATCTTCATAATGCCTTTTTTTGTGTGAATTTCTGCTTCTTTCATCGCTTTAGTTTTAGATGATCTTTCTCTTCAAACTGTAATTACAAATAAGATTTTGAGCCTGCAAAAATACAGTTTTGGTTAGAGTAATAGCATAGATCGGAAATAAGTTCCTCCTACGGGCAAATGGTATCTATTCCTCGTTCATTCATGCACTTTCAGCACCTTTTGATAACCTGAGATAGCATCGATCATTTTGATATAACTGATTTTTTGCTGGTCTGCGATGGATATGTAAAAGTATTGCCGATCCTCTAGGACGATTCTACACTCATTCAGTTCGTAGCGCTGAGCAATTACTATATCACCTTCTGCCAATGGATCACCTTTGAGATCAAATAGTTCGGGTAACAGATTCTCTTTTTCTTTTTTCTTGAAAAAATTAAACATAATTACTTGTAAAACAGAAGCATGCAAATATGTTGAAATAGAAGTGCAAGACCATAAATTTGAATGTTTCAATAATTTTCCTCATCTTATCGTACAGTATCCGCTAGTACTCCTACATCACCGTGAAAAGAAACCTCAGTGGTTTGTTGTTGCTCATATCCCTCACTGGGCATGCTCAATCTGTTATTGACAGTCTGAGCCTGCAATTGGAAAGTTCCACAGAACGCTCAGAAAAAATTGATCTTTTGCAAGACCTGGCCTGGGAGTATACTCATTCGAATATTGATTCGTCAAAGCTATATGCCGAGAGAGCACTTATCCTAGCTGAATCTGTATCTGATCAAGATGAGATGGCCAACTCCAGAGCTATAATGGCTATTATCCATGATATAGAGGGTGACATAGAGGCTGCGGCTGGTCTGTTTCTTGAAGTAGCCAGATACTATGAGGATCAAAAGAATCTTATTGAGCTATCGACGACCTACAATAACCTTGGAATTATGTTTTTCGAGGATGAAGACTTCGATCAAGCGTATCGGTATCTTTCCAAAAGCCTGGAGTTGGAGAAAGTAGTAGGTGATTCTTTAGGGATAGCGGCTTCACTGGTCAATTTAGCTAGTATCGAACACAAGAGAGGAGCATTTACGGAGGCTTCCACGAAGCTTAAAATCGCGAAGAGTCTGGTAATTGATGAAGATGAAATGCACTGGATCAGGCTGGCAGTATACAACGAAATAGGAGCACATCTAACCTACCTGGATCAGTACGACAGTAGTTTACAATACTTAAGACAGGTTTTGCCGCTCTATCTAAAAGCTGAAGATTTACTGGGTGCGCTGACGGCCATGGTGGGGATAGTTGAGGCCGAAACCGCTCTTGGTCAGTACCAGGACGCTATTAGCAATCTCAAAAGGGGAGAGGCGCTATTAAAGAGGTATCCGGATCTGACTCAAAAAAAGAAGTTGATGGGAGCTGCAGCCATGTTATATGCTAAAACAGATAGATATGACAAGGCCTTTGAATATCAACGTAACTTTCAGATGGTGAGCGATTCTTTGCTGACCCTGGGAAGGATCAAATCAGTAAATGCATTAGAGAAAAAGTTCCAAAGTGAGCTCAAAGAATCGGAGATTGCGAGGTTAGAAGTAGCACAACAGACTTCAGCCAATCAACGAAATATTTTGTTGGCTATCGCTATTGTCCTTGTCACTGCAGCGATATTCCTGTATGTACTCTTATCTCAAAGGTCACGAAGTAACGCATTGATCAAACGATCTCTTTCAGAAAAAGAACTTCTGCTAAAAGAGATCCATCATAGGGTAAAGAACAATTTGCAGGTGATCTCTAGTCTGCTACGACTTCAATCAAGATATATTGAAGATAAGGCAGCTCAAAATGCAGTGCATGAGAGCCAGAACAGAGTCAAGTCAATGGCTTTGATTCATGAAAACCTTTACCAGGAAGATAACTTGATTGGTGTCCAGGCGGCAGCTTATATCAATAACCTTACTGAGGTGCTCAAAAGCTCCTTCGGTGTAGATGAAGACAAGGTAAAAGTAGAGAGCAATATCGCATCACTAGTAATTGATATTGATACCATCATCCCCCTTGGACTCATTCTAAATGAACTGATCACCAATGCCTTTAAGCATGCTTTTCCTGGGGAAGTAGTAGGTATTGTTAGATTAGAGTTAAAGGAGATTGATGAAAAATTGGAGTTAGTTGTCGCTGATACTGGAGTAGGTAAATCCTTGCAAAAGGATCCATCAAATAGCTTTGGTATGATGATGATAGAATCGCTGGCAGCTAAGTTAGAAGCAATCGTCGATTACCAATTTGATGCTGGTACGAGAGTGGCGCTATCCATCAACAATTATAAACTGGTATAGCGTGATAACTCATCCCATTTTAATTGTGGAAGATGAGCCACTTATTGGTCAGGACTTGAAATTCCTTCTAGAAGATATGGGCCTTACCGAAGTGAGCTTGGTATTGAAGTATGATACGGCTCTAGAATGGTTGAAGACCCGTCCGTTCAGCCTGGTGCTATTGGATATCAACTTATCAGGAGAAAAAGATGGGATACACCTTGCAGAGTTTATTAATGACCATTTTAGCATCCCGTTTATTTTCATTACATCTTACTACAATCGAGAGACGATTAGCAGGGCTAAGAAAACAAATCCTGCTGCTTACATCCTAAAACCATTTGATCAACATGATATAAAGGTAAATGTGGAGATCGTATTGTATCAACTCGACCAAGTCAAAAACCAACAACCAGTGTTTGTTAGAGACAAGACGGGCATGACCACTATTGATCCGTCCAGCGTTTGTTATGTGGAAGCAGATGACAACTATTCCAGATTAGTAAGTCAAGAATCCCAGCAAGTGGTCAGTCATACCCTTAAGAAAATGGAAGATGAATTGAAGGACTATGGATTTATTCGAGTACACAAATCTTTTTTGATTAACCTCAAAAAGGTCAACATGGTCAAAGAAGGCTATGTCTATCTAGATGAGTTCAAGATCCCAATAGGAAGGACTTATCGCCAGGAATTTATGGATCATATATCCATATTATGACATTCCCTCAAAATAATCGTCGTTCACTCACTTTTTCTGGGACACTTTAAAAAAACAACTCACATTTACCTTGTCACAAGGACATAACCCGTTCGGTAGTTGTGAGGGGCAAGCCGGACGGGTTTTTAATTTTTTAGACTTTGCCTTTGTCACAAGCTCCTCGTCGCTCCACTGTCCATCTCATATAGTTGACCTGAATCCATCCCAGCGAATCGAAGATATTTCTTCCTAATAAGAATTTTTGTCTTGATAAAAGGCCTGTTTATGCCTGTTTTTGGCACTTTGAG
>JAHCMJ010000441.1 GCA_019192485.1 Cyclobacteriaceae bacterium HetDA_MAG_MS6
ATCTAACGACACTTTTCCTACGGCGATGCACATAGCATCTTACAAGTCGATTCTCGAGACTACTATCCCGGGTGTAGAAAAGCTAAGGGATACTTTGAAAAAGAAATCGGATCAGTTTATGAGTGTCGTCAAGATTGGGCGCACGCACTTCATGGACGCCACACCGCTTAGTTTAGGGCAGGAGTTTTCCGGGTATGTAGCACAGCTAAATCACGGATTAAAAGCCCTGAAAAACACACTTGATCATCTATCGGAACTGGCTTTAGGCGGTACTGCGGTAGGCACAGGCCTCAACACTCCTCAAGGTTATGATGTACTGGTAGCAGAAAAGATTGCACAGCATTCCGGGCTTCCTTTCAAAACAGCAGGGAATAAATTTGAAGCGCTTGCTGCTCATGATGCTATCGTCGAATCACATGGCGCATTGAAACAACTAGCCGTCAGTCTAATGAAAATAGGCAATGATATCCGGATGCTGTGCTCAGGGCCAAGAAGTGGTATAGGTGAAATTCTAATCCCTGAAAACGAGCCAGGATCATCTATTATGCCTGGTAAAGTCAACCCAACACAATGTGAAGCCTTGACTATGGTTTGTGCACAGGTAATAGGCAATGATGTTGCCGTGAGTGCTGGAGGAATGACAGGCCATTTTGAACTCAATGTATTCAAACCCATGATGGTATACAATCTGATCACCTCTGCACGACTGATAGGTGACGCATGTGTCTCATTCAACGACAACTGTGCCGTCGGAATAGAGCCCAATCATGCCATAATTAAAGAAAAACTTGAAAACTCACTGATGCTTGTGACGGCTCTCAATACACACATCGGCTATGAAAACGCAGCGAAAATTGCAAAAAAGGCCCACAAAGAAGGTACATCTTTGCGCCAGGCAGCATTGGCTTTGAATCTATTGACCAACGAACAATTCGATGAGTGGGTGAAACCCGAGGACATGATTGGATCGTTAAAAGGTTAAATTGGCTTTTTTAAAGCTATTTTTGTACTTTAGCACAGGAGACTTAAATTATTAAATATCAATAGCTTAAAATATGAAACGATTTGCAGCATTATTTCTGATCATTTTTTGCGTTGCCTTGACATTCGAGGCTACTGCGCAAATGTCGAAGAAGGAAGCTAAAGAGTGGAAAAAAAGGATCAAGGCTCTGAAACCGGAGCAGTACAAGACGCTTTTGGATGAAAACAAATCTCTAAAAGGACAAATGAGTTCGTTGAAGCAACAAGTCAGTGGAGTTGACGACAGAATTGCCGACAAAGATGACCAGATCTCCCAGCTTCAATCTCAGGTTGCCTCACTGAGAGATCAGCTTGCTGAAGAAAAAGCTAAGCCTGCAGCTCCTGCCGGACCAGCGATCGGTGGGAATATCAATGACCAAGAAGGCATTGTTTTCAAAGTCCAAATTGGTGCCTTTAAGAACAAGGATCTCTCAAAATATCTCGACGCAGGGGATAACTTCTCTGGTGAAGTTGATGAAAATGGCTTGAAAAGATACTCTCTAGGAGTATTCAGGGATTATTGGGAAGCAGACACTTTCAAAAAGTATCTCAGAGAGATGGGCGTAAAAGATGCATGGATAGTATCCTTCAAAGATGGCTCCAGAGTGCCTATCAAAGAAGTACTAGAAAACGTCTCCAAGTCATAAAGAATAGATTCTAGCCCTGAAGATATTGCCCTGGTTCGGATTTCCCGGATCAGGGTTTTTGTTTTCTGCCTTATCCCGCAAGAAGACCTACGAGGTCTAGATTGATTGGCAGATTTTATGCACAGGTTCCAATCCATGACAGCTTGTTTATTGTAACTTTGCGCCACTTCAGGCTATGATACAATATAAATCCAAAGAAGAAATAGAGATCATGCGCGAAAGTGCGCAATTGGTGTCCAAGACACTGGGCCTTATGGCAGAGCACATTCAGCCCGGTATTTCGCCACTAGATCTTGACAAGATTGCAGAAGAGTTTATCCGAGATAATGGTGCAAAACCTGGTTTTCTAGGCCTATACGACTACCCTAATTCTATTATCACATCCGTAAATGAGCAAGTCGTACACGGGATTCCTACCCATCGACCTTTGCAAGAGGGTGATATCGTAGGAGTCGACATTGGAGTATTTAAAAACGGTTACTACGGAGACCATGCTTACACCTTCGCGGTAGGAGAAGTATCGGAAGATATTAAGCAACTGCTAAAAGTCACCAAGGAGAGCCTCTATCTTGGAATAGAACAGGTACAGGACGGGAATCGTATCGGAGATATTAGCTATGCAATCCAAAATTATACCGAAGAGTATGGTTATGGT
>JAHCMJ010000442.1 GCA_019192485.1 Cyclobacteriaceae bacterium HetDA_MAG_MS6
GGCACTGATCAATCTCAGAAAACCTTGCGGCGTAGATTTGGAGAGACCCAGGGTAAAAATGATTGATGTACAGCACAAGTATCTGCATGCTGAAGAAGAGCAATACAAAAATTACTTGGAAAAATTGACCAGGATCTGGGCTGCCAAGGAGGTTTTGTACAAAGTACATGCTCGAGGGGGACTCAGCTTTAAAGAGCATATGCATATCACATTCGAAAATGGTCAGTCTCTGTGCCAGGGGCATCTAAAAACCAACGGACATGAGACAAAACATCCTATCCTTATAGAAGAGGTAATGGGTTATCGACTGGCTTATAGTTTTTGAAGAAGCCAATCTGCAACTTGCAGGACATCAACTCAAACGAAAAGAGTTCACTCATTAAGTAGAAATGCTTAACAAGGGTATACAGGGGTATCTTATAATCAATCACATGCTCCAGAATGATTAAGACTGGGATGTCAACTTTATTGATCCCATTTCGAAGATTGAAATATTGACACCAAACTTACAAATTCAGTAATCAGAATAGTTATCATCTAACTGCTGAAGAATGATCTTGACTTCATCACTTTTATGATAGTCCCCCACCTTTTCGAAAGAGACCACGAGATTTCTCAGGAACCTGAGCACAATATCTAGATGAGTACACGGCTCATAGTAGATATCCTGTGGAGTAAGTTGCAGGTGATCAATATAATTGTCAATATCGTCTCTGGAAAAGATCAGACCCTTATTAAACACGTTGATGTAAAACTTGATACTCTCTCCCTGGTAGGTCAATATAAAAAGGTTGGGTAGATTGACCCCATGCACAGGCATATCTAACTTTCTTGCTATCAAAAGGTATATAGCACATAGCGATATAGGATTACCTTTTTTGGACTCTAGCACCGCCTGAATCATCGAGTTAGCTGGGCTATGAAAGTTTTTGGTATTGGCGCGAAACTTAAACTTATCGAATAAGACGCTATTGATGATTTTGACCTGATCGAAAGGAGAAAGATCTTCCTTAAGTTCTCGCCAGGTATCTACATACACTTGCTCCAGTTCGCCCATCACATCTTCATACTCCAAATCGGGGTATTGGTAGGTGGCCACTAACCATAGTCCCTCAAGAAGGTCCTCTTGATTTTCTTCTTTCCATTTGATCAATCGCTCTTGTACGAGCTCAAATTGCAATTGGTGGATCAGGTCTTCTATCCTACGCTGAATGGTTGGGTTGAAGCTTATCTCCCACTCATGCTCTAAAAAGGGTATCACAGAGGTCCCGAAAGACATGATTTGATTCTCTACATGCGATACTACTTCCGTATCATCATCTTCCAGCAGGGTGACTAACGCTTTTAGTTCGGTATCCTTCATCATGTCTGAATTACGCCCACGTTCATTTTCTCAGTGATAGGAGCATGATTTGCCATGGCTACACCTTTTGCAATGGCATTTCTTGTTTCCATTGGATCGATCACACCATCTACCCACAATCTGGCTGCCGCATAATAGGGGCTAAGTTTTTCTTCATATGAGGTCTTGATTTCCTCCAGCATCTTCTCCTGATCCTCACTACTGAGTTCTTGCCCTTTTGCCTTTAGACCGGCTACTTTGATCTGCAAGAGTGTCTTAGCAGCTGATTTGCCACTCATAACAGCCATTTCCGCAGTCGGCCATGCAAAAATCAGCCTTGGATCGTAAGCTTTTCCGCACATGGCATAATTGCCTGCTCCATAAGAGCTCCCCATGATAATACTGAACTTTGGCACTACTGAATTGGCTACGGCATTGACCATTTTAGCACCGTCCTTGATAATCCCTCCGTGCTCCGCTCTACTACCTACCATAAATCCATTTACATCATGTAAAAACACCAATGGAATTTTTCTTTGGTTGCAGTTCATAATAAACCTGGCTGCTTTGTCCGCTGCATCAGAGTAAATGACACCCCCCATCTGCATTTCCCCGGTCTTGGTTTTGACCACCTCACGCTGATTGGCAACTATACCCACACTCCAACCTTCCACCCTACCATATCCGCAAACGATAGTTTTGCCATAATCCTTTTTGTACTGCTCAAACTCAGAACCATCAAGCAGTCTTTCGATCACCTTGATCACATCATATGGTTGAGAGCGGTCATGAGAGAAATAGCCATAGATATTTTCAGCTTCCAGCGGAGGTTTTGGCTCTTTACGATCAAAGTTTGCCGTTTCATGGTGACCCATTCGGTCAAAAATTCGCTTAATAGCATCCAGGCATTCTTCAT
>JAHCMJ010000443.1 GCA_019192485.1 Cyclobacteriaceae bacterium HetDA_MAG_MS6
TGCACAGTATCTACCTAAGGAGCAATTCCTCTATCAAACAGAGCAGTTACTAGATGAGATGTGCATGGCTCTCGGAGGACGAGCAGCTGAAGAAATTGTGTTTGATAAAATATCCACGGGGGCGCTTAGTGATTTAGAACGTATCACGAAGATGGCATACAGTATAGTGACTGTATACGGTATGAACAATGAGATTGGCAACGTTTCTTTCTATGACTCCAAACAGTCGGAATATAATTTTACTAAGCCATATTCAGATGCTACCGCGGAGAAAATAGACCAAGAAGTTAAGAAACTGATAGAGGAATCTTATGACCGCACCAAAAAATTGCTAGAGAGCAAGAGGGATAAACTGGAAATTGTAGCGAAGGAACTTCTCGACAAGGAAATCATATTCCAATCTGACTTGGAGCGTCTCATCGGCAAAAGACCTTTTGAGCGACAAACGACGTATGAGGCCTTTACTAATGGCAAGCAAGAAGCAGATGAGCCAGCAGATGAAAAGGAAGATTCACTTGAAGAAATCAAGGAAAATGTAAAAAGTGAAGTAGAAAAAGAAGAGAAGGTAGAGGATACGCCAGCTACAGAAGCAGAAGAAAGTAAATAATAAGAGTTTTAGAATAAGCAATAAATTAGAGGCTGCTGGTAACCTGGCAGTCTCTTTTTAGTTGTAATGGACAAGACAAATCTAGACCTTAAACCCGGCGAAAAGATATATTTTGCGAGTGACTTCCACCTCGGTGTTACGAAGGGCACTCACCCTTCCGATCACGAAAAGAAAATTACTAGATGGTTAGATCAGATCAAAAATGATGCTGCAGGAGTATTCTTAGTTGGTGATATTTTTGACTTCTGGTTTGAATATAAGCATGTTGTCCCCAAGGGATTTATCCGATTTCAGGGCAAGCTGGCCGAGCTTGTGGACTTAGGAATACCTGTGGTCCTCTTTACAGGCAATCACGACATGTGGATGTTTGATTACTTTCCAAAACATCTTGGCATCCCTGTGATCAAAAACCCAACAAAGTTTCAGATAGGGCAGCAATATTTCCTAGTTGGACACGGAGATGGATTAGGTCCTGGCGATAGGGTTTACAAAATACTCAAAAACATTTTTGCCAATAAGTTTTGCCAGTGGTTATTCGGTTGGTTACACCCCAACCTTGGTGTCGCTTTGGCCAAATACTGGTCATCTAAAAGCCGCATTTCCAGTGCTAAAAGCAATGATGATTTCAAAGGAGAAAAAGAACGCTTGCTACAATATTGTAAGCAGATAGAAATCAAGGAACATCATGATTACTACGTGTTTGGGCACAGGCATCTTCCTTTGGAATTGGAAGTAGGTGAAAGTAGCACCTACTTCAACCTGGGAGAGTGGGTTCATGGCTCGGTCTACTTAATCTTTGATGGGAAACAATGCAAACTGGAACAATTTGAGGGGTAGCTTATTCATCATATTGGTATTCGTTGCTACTACGAGTTTTGCACAAAATTGGCAGCTAGTAAATAGTATTGAATTTGATCAAAATATCACTGCGTTGTCAGTGGATGGAGTCCAAAAGATTGTTTTGGGTTTTGAAGACGGTGAGATCAAAAGATACTCTACAAAAGGAGTATTTGATGCTGGATTTGATCAATCCATATTTTCACCATGCACCATTATAGAGGGATGGAACAACCTTAAGCCTTTTGTATTCTATCGAGACTTGCAATCCTATTTCTATTTTGACAGGTTTCTGGCTTTCCCAAAAGAATATCCAATTAGCACTACTACCGACGAATTTGTAGAATTAGCTACCATTGGAACAGACAACAGTCTTTGGGTATTAGAGACTACTCGTTTCACTTTAAAGAAGATACAAGAATCAACAGGTCAGCTTATCTTTTCTGTACCTCTTGAAAGTATCGCAGACATGCGTCGACCTACTTTTTTGCGAGCGTATCAAAACTACGTGCTGGTAGCTGATGGATCAAATGGCATCATCATATTGGATCAGTTTGGAAACTTGGTAACCCATCGTTACGACCTTAGAGATGCTAACTACTTTCAAATCTACAACGATCGCCTGATCTTCACTCACCAAAATCAAATGACAATTTCAAACATATTTGGTCCGTCGAAATCCGAAGTTATTGAACTCCCGATCAACTGTAAGAGTGGAGTATTAGTTGATAATAGTTATGTACTGCTGACTGAAAAGACCATGTATATCTACAAGAAGAGTGACTAGAGTGAACGATAG